>DASYUT010000164.1 GCA_036000965.1 Actinomycetes bacterium | reverse complement strand
ATCGGCACCGAGCACATCCTGCTCGGGTTGATCCACGAGGGCGAAGGCGTCGCCGCCAAGGCGCTCGAGTCGCTTGGCATCTCCCTCGAAGCGGTCCGGGCCCAGGTGGAGGAGATCATCGGTCAGGGCCAGACCGCCCCGGCCGAGCACATCCCGTTCACGCCCCGGGCCAAGAAGGTCCTGGAGCTGTCGCTGCGCGAGGCGCTGCAGCTCGGCCACAACTACATCGGCACCGAGCACATCCTGCTCGGCCTGGTCCGCGAGGGCGAGGGCGTCGCCGCCCAGGTCCTGGTCAAGCTGGGCGCCGACCTGCGCCGTGTGCGCCAGCAGGTCGTCCAGGTGCTCTCCATGTACACCGCGGTCGGTGGCGAGGGCTCGAGCGAGGGCGAACCGTTCGGCGAGTCGCCCGAGGCCTGGGCCAAGCGCGTGTCCAGGGAGGGGCCGGTCGAGCTGGTCCGGGTGGTCCCACTGGCCAGGCGGCTGCCGGCATTCGGCGACAACACGCTGGTCCTGCTTGGTCTGGACGTCTGGTCGCGCTGGCTCGAGGTGCGCTGGGCGCTGCTGCCCGGCCTGCCCCTGTCCCGGCTCCCGGCCCGGCTGGCCGAGCTGTCGTGGCGGCTCACCGACGACGTCGGCTCCACCTACGAGGTGCGCGGCAGCGACGTGTTCCACACGGAACCGTCCATCTCGTCGGGCGTGGTCCGGTTCACCCCCCCGCCGCCGACCAAGGCGACCGGGATGACGCTGACCATCTCGGACGGGGACCGCGCCGAGCTGGCCGAGGTCAAGATCCCCTTGGACGGCGGCACCCCGCTCAGCTCGAGCTGACCGTTGCCTCCTCGAGCGGCTTGGCGCGCAGCTCGAGCTGACCGTTGCCTCCTCGAGCGGCTTGGCGCTCAGCCCGAGCTGACCTTCGCCTCCTCGAGCGGCTTGGCGCTCAGCCCGAGCTGACCTTCGCCTCCTCGAGCAGCTGGGCGATGCGGGTGACCCCTTCGACGAGGTCGTCGTCGCCGAGCGCGTAGGACAGGCGCGCGTACCCCGGCGCCCCGAAGGCCTCGCCGGGCACGATCGCGACCCTGGCCTCGTCGAGGATCACCTCGACCAGCTCCAGCGTGCTGGCCGGGGTGCGGCCGCGCAGTTCGCGGCCGAGCACCCCTTGCAGCGACGGGAACGCGTAGAAGGCACCCTGCGGCTCGGTGCACGCGACGCCTGGGATGGCGGCGAGCAGCTCGTGGATGCGGCGGCGGCGCCGGTCGAAGGCGGCCCGCATCTCGGCCGCGCAGGCCAGGTCGCCCGAGACCGCGGTCAGGGCCGCGGCCTGAGCGACGTTGCAGACGTTGGAGGTCGCGTGGGACTGGAGGTTGGCGGTCGCCTTGACCACGTCGGTCGGGGCCACCATCCAGCCCACCCGCCAGCCGGTCATCGCGAAGGTCTTGGCCACGCCGTTGACCACGACGCACCGGTCGGCCAGCTCGGGCACCAGCACCGGCATGGAGTGGAACTGGTTGTCGCCGTACACCAGGTGTTCGTAGATCTCGTCGGTCACCACCCACACGCCGGACTCGGCCGCCCAGCGCCCGATCGCCTCGACCTCGTCACGCGGGTAGACCGCCCCGGTCGGGTTGGACGGCGACACGAACAGCAGGGCCTTGGTCCGGGGGCTGCGTGCCGCCTCGAGCTGCTCGACCGTGGCCCGGAACCCGGCCTCGGCGCCGGTGGGGACCACCACGGGCACGCCGCCGGCGAGGGTGATCGCCTCCGGGTAGGTGACCCAGTAGGGCGCGGGCAGCAGCACCTCGTCATCCGGGTCGAGCAGGGTCGCGAACGCCTCGAAGACCGCCTGCTTGGCGCCGTTGGTGACCAGCACCTGGCCGGCCTCGACCTGGTAGCCGGAGTCCCGGGCGGTCTTGGCGGCGACCGCCGCGCGCAGCTCGGGCAGGCCCGCGGTGGGGGTGTAGCGGTGGTGGCGGGGCTCGCGGCAGGCGGCCGCGGCGGCCTCGACCACGTGGGCGGGGGTGGGGAAGTCGGGCTCGCCCGCGCCGAAGCCGATCACGTCCTCGCCGGCCGCCTTGAGCGCCTTGGCCTTGGCGTCGATGGCGAGGGTGGCCGACTCGGCGATGGCGCCGACGCGCCGGGAGATCCGTGGCATGGGCATGGAGCGGTGAGCCTCCTGGAGCGGCGCGGCGGGTCGGTCAGCGGACCGCTAGCGTGGCACAGTTCCCGGCGCCCCGGCACGCCACCGTTTTGTCAAGGGCAGCGCGCGGTCACCGTGGGCCGCCCGCGCTTCAGGCGAGCGTCCAGGCCCCGGCCGGCCAGGGAGGCGCGGGCGCAGCGGGTACAGTGACAGCCATGACCCGAGCGCCCAGCACCCTCTCCCTCCCGGCCGGGCTGCGCCCGCGCGACGGGCGCTTCGGCTCCGGCCCGTCCAAGGTCCGCCCCGAGGCGGTCGCTGCCCTGGCCAAGGCCGCGCCCACCTACCTCGGCACCAGCCACCGGCAGGCCGGTGTGCGCGACATGGTGGCCAGGCTCAAGGCCGGGCTCGCCGAGCTGTTCGGCCTGCCCGCCGGGTACGAGGTCGTCCTCGGCAACGGCGGGTCCACCGTGTTCTGGGACGTGGCCGCGTTCTCGCTGATCGAGCGGCGCAGCCAGCACCTGGTGTTCGGCGAGTTCTCGGCCAAGTTCGCCGCCGCCGCGGCAGCGCCCCACCTGGCCTCGCCCGAGATCGTCGAGAGCCCCTACGGCACCCATCCCGAGCCCCGGGCCAACCCCGAGGTCGACCTGTATGCGCTGACCCAGAACGAGACGTCGACCGGGGTCGCCATGCCGGTCCGCCGGCTCCCCCGGGCGGACGGGCTGGTCTGCGTCGACGCGACCTCGGGCGCGGGCGGCCTCCCGGTCGACCCGGCCGAGTTCGACGTCTACTACTTCGCCCCGCAGAAGAGCTTCGGCTCCGACGGCGGGCTGTGGGTGGCGATCCTGTCGCCCGCCGCCCTCGACCGGTCCGCGGCCGTGGCCGCGTCGGGCCGCCACGTGCCCGCCTCGCTCAGCCTGCCCGTCGCGATCGAGAGCTCGAGGGCCGACCAGACCCTCAACACCCCGGCCCTGGCCACCCTGTTCCTCTTCGTCCACCAGCTGGACTGGCTGCGCGAGCAGGGCGGCCTGGACTGGGCCGTGAAGCGTTGCGACGAGTCGGCGACGGTCGTCTACGGCTGGGCCGAGGCGCGCCCGTACGCCCAGCCGTTCGTGGCCGACCCGGCCGAGCGGAGCCACACGGTGGCCACCGTCGACTTCGACGAGCGGGTCGACGCGGCCGCGGTGGCCAGGGTGCTGCGCGCCAACGGCATCGTCGACACCGAGCCCTACCGGAAGCTCGGCCGCAACCAGCTCCGGATCGGCATGTTCCCGGCGATCGACCCGGACGACCTGGAGACGCTCACCAGCGCGATCGACTACGTCGTCGAGGCCTTCGGCCACATAGCGTGACATCCGAGAAGGGCTCGGAGCCGCCTGCGGCGACGGGGGGGCTCCATTCCGCCCGGCACGTGCGCCGTGCGGGCAGGCCGCCCAGTGCAACCGCATCCTCATGCTCGAGGCCAAGCCATTCCGCCCGGGCAGGTTCGCGGGGCGGGCAGACCGGAAGACCCGGGGCCGGTCGTCCGGCCCCGGGTCTTCCCTGTCGGCCGCCCCCCGGGCGTCCGGAACCCTACAGGTGCACCACCGGGCAGGTCAGGGTCCGGGTGATGCCGTCCACCGCCTGCACGCGGGCAACCACGAGCTTGCCCAGGTCGTCGACGTTGCTGGCCTCGGCCCTGACGATGACGTCGTACGGCCCGGTCACGTCCTCGGCCTGCTGCACGCCCTTGATCTCAGCAATCTCCTTGGCGACCTGGGCCGCCTTGCCCACTTCGGTCTGGATCAAGATGTACGCCGTCACCACAAGCACCGACCTCCTTGGCTGGGACCCGAGCCGTCGCCCTGGCGCGGTTTCTTGAGAAAAGGGGCACGGCGCCCAATCAATCATCGAGACCTGCGCATGCTACACAAGGCTCCTAAGCATGCCAAGGAATTGTCGCGACCAATGCGGACGGCAACAGACGCTCCCCCGCGCGGCTTCATTCGCCGGGTACGGAGAGGATAGTATCGACTGTCCAGCCGGAACGGGCCGGCTGGGCGTGTCGACCGATCGTGGAGGATCCACATCATGGCGACCCGCCCGAGACTGGAACGCTTCCCTCGGTAGGGCGGCGGTTGTTCGCCGACCGGGCCGAGGCCGGCGACCGGCTGGCCGAGGTCCTTGCCGAGCGTGTCGTCGAACCGGTCGTGATCCTCGGGATCCCGCGGGGCGGGGTGGTCGTGGCCGCCCGGGTGGCGCGCCGGCTCGGGGCGGTCCTCGACGTCGTGGTGCCGAGGAAGCTCGGAGCGCCCGGCAACCCGGAGCTGGCCGTCGGCGCGGTCGCCGACGGGATCGAGGCGGTCGACCACGACGCAGTGCGGCGACTGCGGCTCGACCCGGCCGCGCTGCGGGCCGAGATCGCCCGGCAGCGGGAAGAGGTCACCCGGCGCACCGCCGCCTACCGCGGCGACCGCCCCCCGCCTCCGCTCGCCGGGCGCACCGCCGTCCTGGTCGACGACGGCGTGGCCACCGGCTGGACCTGCATCGCTGCGGCGGGCTGGTGCCGCCATGCAGGCGCGGGCCGGGTCGTGCTCGCGGTGCCGGTCGGGCCGCCGGGGCTCGGGCGCCGGCTCGGCCGGGCCGTCGACGAGGTGGTGGTGCTCGAGACGCCGGAGCGGTACGTCGCCGTGGGCCAGGCGTTCGCCGACTTCCCGCAGGTCACCGACGACGAAGTGCTTGACTGCCTCCGAAAGGGGGAACGACCCCGAGGGTAAGCTGGTGGCCAGGCCCGGCATCGTGGCCGGCAGCACGTGGTGTCACCCTGCACTGGAGGCTTTGCAATGCCGAGCTCGCCCCCACAGGACCTCGACCTCGTCGCCAAGTCCGTCGCGTTCTGCCCCAGCGAGGAGGAGCTGCGGGCCTTCACCGACGCGATGCCGCAGGCCAGGCAGACCAGGTACGGCAACGTCAACGTCAAGACGAAGGTCTTGGCCAGGTCCAAGGGGTCGACCTACATCGTCACCGACCGGCCCGAGGAGCACTCCGACCAGACGGTCAGCCGGGAGGAGGGCGCCCGCATCGCCGCCGTCCAGGACGACTACATCAAGCGCCACGACATGGTGGTGGTCGACGGCTTCGTGGGCCACGCCGGCGAGTACCGCACCCCGGCCCGTCTGATCATCGAGAAGGCCAACTCGAACATCGCCGGGATGCAGCGCTTCCTCTACTACGACCCGGTCGACGACGGCGGCGCGTCCCACGACCCCGAGATCACCATCGTCTACACCCCCAACCTCTCCATGACCGGCTACCCGGACGACCGGGTGATCGCGGTCGACCTCGAGGAGGGGGTGACGCGGGTCCTCAACTCCGACTACTTCGGTGAGTCGAAAAAGGGCGGCCTGCGCATGTGGAACAAGCGGGTCTACGAGGGCGGCGGCCTCGCCATGCACGCCGGCTGCAAGGTGATCCCGACCTCCGACGGCCGCAGGACCATGCTGATCGTCGGCCTGTCGGGCACCGGCAAGACCACCACGACGTTCACCAAGCAGAACGGCTCCCAGGCGGTCCAGGACGACTTCATCGGCCTGTTCCCGGGCGGGAGGATCGTCTCCACCGAGGACGGCTGCTTCGCCAAGACGTTCGCGCTCTCGGCCGAGGACGAGCCCGCCATCCACGGGGCGGTCACCAAGCCCGACGCCTACCTCGAGAACGTCTCCCAGCACGGCGAGGAGATCGACTTCTTCGACGAGTCCTACACCAAGAACGGCCGGGCCGTTTTCAACATGCGCTCGATCGACAACTGGCCGGCCGGCGAGGTACCCGCGGCGTCGTTCCTGCTCATCCTCAACCGCAACGACAACATCATCCCGGGGGTGGCCAGGCTCAACGTCGAGCAGGCGGCCGGCTACTTCATGCTCGGGGAGACCCAGGGCACATCGGCCGGGGGCAAGGCCGAGGAGGGCAAGGCCCTGCGCGTGCCCGGCACGAACCCGTTCTACCCGCTGCGCCACGAGCAGCAGGGCAACCGGCTGGCCGAGCTGCTCGAGTCCCATCCGCTCGAGGTCTACCTGCTGAACACCGGCCGGGTCGGCGGCAACGACGGCGACGACCGCTCCAAGAAGATCCGCATCCCGCACTCGTCGGCCATCGTGAAGGGCATCGCCGAGGGCTCGATCACCTGGGACGGCGACCCGGACTTCGGCTACCAGGTGGCCTCGGCCGTGCCCGGCATCGACGACGAGGAGATCCTGCAGCCGCGCCGGCTGTACGAGCGCCAGCGCCGCATGGACGAGTACCGCAGGCAGGTCGAGCGCCTGAAGGCCGAGCGGGCCGAGTACCTGGCCGGCTTCCCCGGCCTCGACGAGGCGATCGTGAAGGCGGTCACCTGACTGCAGGCGGCGCGCCAGGCGGGCCCGGACCAGGGCCCCCTGCGCCGTCCGGGACCGACCCCACCGAGCCTGGCCTGGTGGCGCTCGGCGAGCCTGGCCTGGTGGCGCTCGGCGAGTTCGGGCTCATCGAGCGGCTGACCGCCGGGGCGGTTCCCGGCCCGGGGGTCGAGGTCGGCGTGGGCGACGACGCCGCCGTGCTCGTCCCCACCCCGGGCCGGCGGCTGGTGGTCACCACCGACGTGGTGGTCGAGGGCCGCCACTTCGACGCCGCGCTGTCCGCCCCGGAGGACTGGGGCTGGAAGGCGGTCGCGGTCAACCTGTCGGACGTCGCCGCGATGGGCGCCGAGCCGCGCTGGCTGCTGGTGGCCCTGACCGTGCCGCCGGCCGCGTCCGTGGCCACCCTCGAACGGGTCTACGCGGGCCTGCGCGAGGCCTGCCAGGAGTACGGGGTCGCCCTGGTCGGCGGCGACACCTCGGGGGGGCCGGTCCTGTCGCTGGCGGTCACCGTCGTCGGCGAGGCCGGGCGGGTCGTCACCCGGTCCGGCGCCCGCCCCGGCGACCGGCTGGCCGTCACCGGACCCCTGGGCGCGGCCGCCGCCGGCCTGGCCCTGCTCCGGCTCGCCCGCGGGCTGGACGACCTGCCGGCTCCGGGTGCCCGCGGGCCCGGCGGCCCACTCGCTCCGGGTGGCCGGGCGCTGGGCCCGGATGCCCGCGAGGCGGCGGGGGAGCTGCTCGCGCGCCATCCCCACCTGGCTGCCGCCCACCGCCGGCCCCGGCCGCAGCTTGCCATGGGGCTGCGCCTGGCCGCCGGCGGCGCCACCGCCATGCTCGACGTGTCCGACGGGCTCGCCGGCGACGTGCTCCACCTCGCCGCCGCGTCCGGCACGGGTGTCGAGGTCCACGACGCGGCCGTGCCGCTCGCCGCCGGGGTGGCCGAGGCCGCGGGCCTGCTCGGCCGCGACCCGGTCGAGCTCGCCCTGGGCGGCGGCGAGGACTTCGCCCTCGCCGCCGCCCTGCCCCGCACCGCCGACGTGGGCGGGGTGATCGACTGCGGCACCTTCACGGGCCGCCCCGACCGCCGCGTGCGCCTCACCGGCGCCGGCGCCGCCCTCCCCCTGGCCGGCCTCGCCTACGACCACTTCCGGTCCTGACCCTGCCGGAGGAGCTCCCACCCGCCGCGCGGAGCAGCGGTGAGGGCCCTCCAGGTGGTCTACCCGCCGCGGAGCAGCGGTGAGGGCCCTCCAGGTGGTCTACCCGCCGCGGAACAGCGGTGAGGCCCTCCAGGTCGTCTACCCCGGGAGCAGGCGGGGAGGGTGCTGTCCGGGTGGTCTACCCGCCGCGGAGCAGGCGGGTGAGGGTGCTGTCCAGGTCGTCGCGGGCCCTGACCACGCTCCAGCCGGAGTCGTCGGGGGGTGGCGGTGCCGTCCCCCAGGAGGCGTCGGGACCGAACAGCAGGTAGAAGTCCCAGTCTGGGCCGTCGTAGCCGGGGAGTGGCCCGGTCGCCCACTTGCCGACCGCGTCCCGCTCGTCCCACAGGTGGACGACCCTGGGGTCGGTGAGGCCGGCCCCGTCCCACTGCGACCGCTCGTCGGCGGGCAGACGGCTGGTCCAGACCGCGTACACCCGCAGCCTGGCGGTGGGATGCTGCTCGAGGATCACCTGCACCGAACCGGCGCCCGCGCGGCACTCGGGTCAGGTGGGGGAGAGCAGCAGCAGCAGCCGCGGGACGCCCTGGTCGGCGTTGAACCGCGCCCGGAGGTCCTCGACCCCCTGGAGGTCGGCCAGGGCGACCGCGGGTGGGCTGGTCTCGCCCGGCGAGCGCGTCACCGAGGGCAGGTCCTTGACGCTGGGAGAGGCTGGGCCGGGCGCCCAGCTCGTGACCCAGCCGGCCACGAGTGCGAAGGCGAGCAGGGTGGCGAGCACGAAGCCGAACCGGCGCCGTGAGCTCATCGACGCTCCCCTCGTCCGCGTGCGGGTCGCCCGCGTACGGGGTCGTCGCGGACCCCGCCAATCTACGTCGGCGGACTCAAGCCGTCCATCGTTCGAGCCGCTACCCGAACGCCAGCAGGACCTTGCCGAACTTGCCGCGGCCGTCGAGGCGCTCGAAGGCGGCGGCCGCCTGGTCGGCGGGGAACTCCGAGTCGATGATCGGCTGGACCCGCCCGGCCGCGAGCTGGGGCACGACCTCGTGCTCGAACGCGCGTACGGCGGTCGCCTTCTCCTCGAGCGGCCGGGCCCGCAGCACGGTCCCGCGCACGGCCGCGCGCCGCTGCATCAGCGCATGCAGCGGCACCGTGGCGTCGCTGCCGGCCGCCACGCTCACCACGACCACGCACCCCTTGGGGGCCAGCGCCTCCAGGTTGGCCGGGAAGTGGGGCGCGCCGACCAGCTCGAGGATCACGTCGGCGCCGGCGCCACCGGTCGCGTCGACCACCGCGCCCGGGAAGGCGTCCTCGCGGACGACCTCGGCGCCCAGGGCCGACACGGCCTCGGCGGCCTCGTCGGAGCGGACCACGGCGAGCGGCCGGGCACCGGCCGCGGCCGCGAGCTGGACGGCGGCAGTCCCCACGCCACCCGCGGCCCCATGGACGAGCACGGTCTCGCCCATGCGCAGGCCGGCCTGGGTGAAGGCGGCGTCGTGGGCGGTGATGAACGCCTCGGGCACGGCGGCGGCGTCGCGCTCGGAGAGCGTGTCGGGCACGCGGGTCACGCAGCGCTCGTGCACGGCCACCCGGTCGGCGAGCCCGCCCCCGCCGACCAGCCCGAAGACCCGGTCCCCGGGCCGCCAGGCGGTCACCCGGGAGCCGCAGGCAAGCACCGTCCCGGCCACCTCGAGCCCGGGGACGTCGGGCGGGGCGCCGGGTGGGGCCGGGTAGCGCCCCTGGCGCTGCTGGCTGTCGGCCGGGTTGAGGCCCGCGTACCTCACCGCCACGAGCACGTCCTCGGTGCCTGGCTCGGGGTCGGGGCGCTCCTGCAGCTCGACGACTTCCGGGCCGCCCGCGCCGGTGAACACCACCGCTCTCACGCCGCCTCCTTCTGCTCCTGAACTGTCCTACCGGGGTAGCAGGTTCTACCATCTTGGCCGGAGCACCCGGAGCCGGACGGCTTGGGGGTCGGAACCCGTCGCACCAGGGAGGCGCGATCCATGGCTGGCAATGCTGAGCTTGGCCTCACGGGGCTTGCGGTCATGGGCCAGAACCTCGCCCGCAACGTGGCCAGGCACGGGATCCCGATCGCGGTCCACAACCGCACCACCGCCCGTACCGAGGAGCTGCTCGCCCGTCACGGCCACGAGGGGCCGCTGATGGGCGCGGCCACCGTCGAGGAGCTGGTCAGCCTGCTGGCCAAGCCGCGCCGCATCCTCATCATGGTCAAGGCCGGGCCGGCCGTGGACGCGGTCATCGACCAGCTCGTCCCGCACCTGGACCCGGGCGACGTGCTGATCGACGGGGGCAACTCCTGGTTCGAGGACACCCGCAGGCGCGAGCAGGCGCTCCGCGAGCAGGGCCTGCACTTCCTCGGCACCGGCATCTCCGGGGGCGAGGAGGGCGCCCTCAACGGCCCGAGCATCATGCCGGGCGGCTCCCGCGAGGGCTACGCGACGGTCGAGCACGTGTTCACCACGATCGCGGCCAAGGTCGACGACGTCCCGTGCTGCACCTACGTCGGCCCCGACGGGGCCGGGCACTACGTGAAGATGGTGCACAACGGCATCGAGTACGCCGACATGCAGCTCATCGCCGAGTCCTACGACCTGCTCGGTCAGGCCCTCGGGCTGGGCGCGGCCGAGCTGGCCGAGGTCTTCGACGACTGGAACCGGGGCGACCTGGAGTCGTTCCTGATCGAGAGCACCGCCAGGGTGCTGCGGCAGGTCGACGCGGCCACCGGCCGGCCGCTGGTCGACGTGATCCTCGACGAGGCCGAGCAGAAGGGCACCGGGCGCTGGACGGTGCGGTCCGCCCTGGATCTGGGCGTGCCCATCACCGGCATCACCGAGGCGGTGTTCGCCCGCATGCTCTCGGCCCGCAAGGACGAGCGCGTCGCCGCCTCCAAGGTGCTGTCCGGACCGGCCAGCGGGGCTCGGCCGGAGCTGGCCGACCGGCTCGTCGACGACGTGCGCGACGCCCTCTACGCCTCCAAGGTGGTCTCCTACGCGCAGGGGTTCGAGCAGATGGCGGTTGCGAGCCAGGAGTACGGATGGGGCGTGGACCTGGGCGCCATGGCCACCATCTGGCGCGGCGGCTGCATCATCCGGGCCCGCTTCCTGAACCGCATCGCCGACGCCTTCCGGGCCGACCCGGCCCTGCGCAACCTGCTGCTCGCCGAGTACTTCCGCGACGCGGCCGCCGGCGCCCAGGAGGCGTGGCGGCAGGTGGTGCGCACCGCGGTCGAGCTGGGCGTGCCGGTGCCCTCCTTCGCCTCCTCGCTCGCCTACTACGACGGCTACCGGCGCGAGCGCCTGCCCGCCAACCTCGTCCAGGGCCTGCGCGACTACTTCGGCGCCCACACCTATCGGCGCATCGACCGGCCCGGCACCTTCCACACCCTCTGGCCGGAGGACGGCCGAGAAGTCGAGATGTAGCCCCAGGCCACGGGCTTGGACAGGTACCTGGCATTGGGCTGAGCAGCAGCTCAGAAGTCCTGCACGTAACTCGAGGCGGCGACCAGGAAGGACTCGCGGAGTTGTAGGCGAGACTCCTGGTCACCCGCTCAGCCCGGCCGGCGTACCCGGTGGTTGACGGGCGGCCGGCCCGATGTGACCGTTTGCTGTGGGTTCGGAGACCCGTCCCACCCCACGCGCGCCGGCCGCCGCGCCGGCCCACGAGCCGGAGGCCGCCGATGGCCGTCACCCAGGACACCGCCCCGCCCGCCGCCGCCAGCTTCACCTCCACCAACCCGGTCACGGGCGAGGAGGTCGGCACCTTCGCGGTCGACGGGCCCGAGGCGGTCGCGGCCGCGGTCGCGCGGGCCCGGCAGGCCGCGGCCTGGTGGGCCGGGCTCGGCTTCGACGGCCGGGAGAAGCGGCTGCTCGCCTTCAAGCGCCAGCTCGCCAGGCGCGCCGACGAGCTGTGCGAGCTGGTGCGGCGGGAGAACGGCAAGCCCCTGGACGACGCCTTCGTCGAGGTCCTGGTCACCGTCGAGCACCTCGACTGGGCCGCCCGCAAGGCGGCCAAGGTGCTCAAGCCCCGGCGGGTCCCGGGCACCCTGCTGCTGGCCAACCAGGCCGCCTCGGTGGAGTACCCGCCGGTCGGCGTGGTCGGTGTCATCGGGCCCTGGAACTACCCGGTGTTGACCCCGATGGGGTCGGTCGTGTACGCGCTCGCGGCCGGCAACGCCGTGGTGTACAAGCCGAGCGAGCTGACCCCGGCGGTGGGCCGCTGGCTGGTGGACGCGTTCGCCGAGGCCGTCCCCGAGCAGCCGGTGCTCCAGCTCGTCACCGGCTTCGGGCCCACCGGCGAGGCGCTGTGCCGGTCGGGCGTTGACAAGCTCGCGTTCACCGGCTCGCCGGGCACCGGGCGCAAGGTGATGGCGGTCTGCGCCGAGCGGCTGACCCCGGTGGTCCTGGAGCTCGGCGGCAAGGACGTGATGATCGTGGACGACGACGCCGACGTGGCCGCCGCCGCCGACGCGGCCGTGTGGGGCGGGCTGTCCAACGCGGGCCAGACCTGCGTCGGGGTGGAGCGCGTCTACGCGACCGCGCCCGTCTACGACCGCTTCGTGGCCGAGGTCGTGGAGCGCGCCCGCCGCGTCCGCGCGGGCGCGGACGCCGACGCCCACATCGGCCCGATCACCCTGCCGGCGCAGGTGGAGACCATCCGGCGCCACCTCGACGACGCGCTCGCCCGCGGCGCCCGGGCGCTGGTCGGCGGGCCGGAGTCGGTGCGCCCGCCCTTCGTCGACCCGGTCGTGCTGGTCGACGTGCCCGACGACGCGCTGCTCATGCGCGAGGAGACGTTCGGCCCGCTGCTGCCGGTCACCCGGGTCGCCAGTGCCGCCGAGGCGGTCGAGCAGGCCAACGCCAACCCCTACGGCCTGGCCTCGAGCGTCTTCGGCCGCAAGCGGGCCAAGGCCCTCGCCCGGTCGGTCCGGGCCGGGGCGACCAGCGTGAACTCCGTGCTCTCGTTCATCGGCGTGCCCTCGCTGCCCTTCGGCTGGGTGGGGGAGTCCGGCTTCGGGCGCACCCACGGTCCCGACGGGCTGCGCGAGTTCACCCGCTCCAAGGCCATCACCCGCCAGCGCTTCCCGCTGCCGTTCGCGATGCTCAGCTTCGACCGGCCCGAGTGGCTGGTCCCGGTCCTGAAGCGGTCCATGCGGCTGCGGCACGGGAGGCGCTGAGGACGCCGGAGGCGACCACTGGGGGTACCCTGAGCGCCGAGCGGGGCCGGGACGGCCGGGCCCACGGCGACGGAAGAGGTGTACGGGTTGCCAGTGCCGGCGCGGGCGCTCACGATCGCCGGCTCGGACTCCGGCGGGGGGGCCGGGATCCAGGCCGACCTCAAGACCTTCCTGGCCCACGGGGTGCACGGCATGTCGGCGGTCACCGCCGTGACCGTGCAGAACTCGGTCGGGGTGCAGGGGTTCTACGAGCTCGAGCCGCGCGCGGTGTTCGAGCAGATCGAGTCGGTGGCGACCGACATCGGCGTGGACGCGGCCAAGACCGGCATGCTGGCGTCGGCGGCAATCATCGAGGCGGTCGCCGACGCCTGCGAGCGGTTCTCGGTCGGGAACCTGGTGGTGGACCCGGTGGCCGTGTCCAAGCACGGCGACCCGCTGCTCCGCCCCAAGGCGGTCGAGGCGATCCGGGACCGCCTGGTCCCGCTGGCGACCATCATCACCCCCAACCTGGGCGAGGCCCGGCTGCTCACCGGGATCGAGGCCCGGGACCGGGCGGGCATGCAGGAGGCGGCCGCCGCCCTGCACGACCTCGGCCCCCGCTGGGTGCTGGTCAAGGGCGGCCACCTCCGCGGGGACGAGGCGGCCGACCTGCTCTGGGACGGCCGGGAGGCGACCTGGCTCACGGCGCCGCGCCTGGCCACGCCCCACACCCACGGCACGGGCTGCACGCTCGCGTCGGCCATCGCGGCCAACCTCGCCGTGGGCCTGGACGTGGCCACCGCCACCAGCGCGGCCAAGCGCTACCTGAACGGCGCGATCGCTGGCGGCTTCCCGCTCGGCAAGGGCATCGGCCCGACCGACCACGCCTGGCGGTTCCGGGCCGCCGGGCTGCTGCGCCCAGGCGGCCCGAGCCACCCGACGTCCGCCTCCTGGCCCTACGGCCCCAACCCGTTCGAGGGCTGAGCCCATGGCCAAGCGCTGCGATCAGCTGGTCGCCCGCGTCCTCGTCGTCCACGACGGCAAGGTGCTGGCCGCGCACCACCGCCACCCCGACGGGGACGAGTTCTGGTGCCTGCCCGGCGGCAAGGCGGAGGCGGGAGAGCGGCTCGAGGACACCGCTCGGCGGGAGCTGCAGGAGGAGACTGGCCTGCCCGTCGGCCTGGCCGGCGTGGTCTGGCTCCAGGACCTGCCCCAGCGCCACCGGTTCGAGGTGGTGTTCGCGGGCTGGCTGGCCGCCGGCCACGACGGCGTCCTCACGGTCGAGCCTGAGCGGCACACGGCGCGCGACCGGCACCTGGTGGAGATCGCCTGGCGCCGGCCCGAGGAGCTGCTGGCAGAGGACTTCCGGCCCGCCAGCCTGCTCAAGGCCCTCGACCTTGGCAACCTGCCCGAGCTGCCCCGCCCCGAGGCCTGACCCGCCGGCTGCCGGCTCGGACACCGCCGACCTCCCCCGCTAGGGCGGCTGGCCAACCCGTCACCCTGGGCGCCTTGAGTCGACGCGGCCGCCCCGTCAGGTCACAGCGGAAGGCCCGCCTCCAGATGGACCAGGCCGGCGTCCATGAGCGCGAGGTAGTCTTCGGTCGTCGCATGGTCCCCCGCCGTGTACCACGCGCTGATCCCCACGCCGATCACCGCGCCGGCCAGGGTGCGCACGGCCGGCTCGTCCGCAGCACGCCCGACCCGCTCGGCCACGACCTCGGCGATCAGTTGGAGGTTGCGGGCGAACTCGTCCACCATCCTGGCGCGCAGCTCGGGCACCGAGCGGATCAGCGCGTCGCGTTCCCGCTGCACCCCCACCTCCTCGGGGGGCAGCTCGGCGAACACCGCCTGCATCGCTCCCCGCAGGGCCTGGATCGGGCTCAGCTCGGCCGGCTGTGCCCGGAACGCCTCGAGGAGCGCCGGGTCGAGGGCGTCGTACAGCACGACGTCCTCCTTGGTCGGGAAGTAGCGGAAGAACGTGCTGGGTGAGACCTCGGCTGCCTCGGCGATCTGCTCGACGGTAGTGGCCTGGTAGCCCTGCTCGCGGAACAGCCGCAGCGCGTGCTGCTGGATCGCGGCCCGGGTCTTGGCCTTCTTGCGTTCGCGCAACCCGACCGCTGGTCGATCATCCTCGGACAACGGCCTCATCCTCCAATGCTGCTGGCTCGGCCTGCGTTGCCGCTGCTGCGGCGGCCCGCCCGGGCAGGAAGACCAGCGCGAGGACGATGCCTGCCACCGCGATGCCGGCGCACACCCACAGCATGACATCCATGCCGTCCACGAAGGCGGTGCGCACCGAGTGCAGCAGCGACACCGAGCCGAGTTGCTGGGCGGCCGCGACCCCGGCGAAGACGCTGTCTCGCACCGCGTCGGCGACTCGCGCTGGCACGCCGGCCAGGTGCAGCTGCCCCTGTAGGTGGCGTTGAGCACGCTGCCCAGGATCGCCGCCTATCAGCGGGAGCAGCCGCAGGCCGCTGCCCATGGCGTCGGTCCCCAGGACGGCCTGGAAGTACTGCGGTGCGGTGAACAGCACGCCGAACAGCGCGAAGATCCCGACCGCCGCCAGGATCGTGCCCCAGGTGAAGCTGGTGGAGCGGAACAGGCCCAGGTCGACCAGCGGCTGCCCGGCCGGACGCCGGCCGAGCCGGCGCTCCCAGGCCACGAACCCGACCAGGAGCAGCGTCCCGGCGATCATGGCGGTCAGCGCCATGGTGTCGCCCCAGCCGTGCTGGCCCGCCTCGATCACGCCGTAGACCAGCACCGTCAGGCCGGCGCTGGAGGACAGCACCCCGACCGGGTCCAGCCCGGCGCGGGTGGCGCTGCGGGATTCCGGCAGCAGCACGATGACGGCGAGCAGCCCGACCAGGACCACGGGCACGTTGATGAGGAACGCCCAGCCCCACCAGTAGTTGGTGAGCAGCCAGCCGCCCAGGATCGGCCCGAGCGGCAGGGCCAGGAAGTTGGCGGTGGCCCAGACCCCGACCGCCGCCGGCGACTGCAGCCCGTGGCAGCCCATTAGACGACCCAGACTTCGGAAGGAACCGACATGGCCAACACTGTCCCTCAGCCCGGATACGCTTCGGTGAACGGACTCAAGATGTACTACGAGATCCACGGCAGCGGCCGGCCGCTGGTGCTGCTGCACGGCTCGTTGTCGGCCATCGAGACTTCGTTCGGCAAGCTGCTGCCGGACCTTGCCAAGACCCGGCAGGTCATCGCCGTCGAACAGCAGGCACACGGGCACACCGCCGACATCGACCGCCCGTTGACCATCCAGCAGATGGCCGACGACACCGCCGCCCTGCTGCGGCAGCAAGGGATCGACGAGGCTGACCTCTTCGGCTATAGCCTGGGAGCCGGCATCGCCTTGGCGATCGCCATCCAGCACCCAGATCTTGTGCGGACGCTCGGGCCCATCAGTATCCGCGCTCGGCGCGGCTGCGATGGGCGATCACCAGGAGGTGCTCGTCCACCCAGGAGACGTCGGGGCCGGGCAGGCGGGCGAGGAACGCGTCGATCGCCACGGCCAGCTCCTTCGGCGGGTAGAGGGAGAACGTCGAGTAGTGGCGGCCCTCGGCCTGGGCCCGCAGCCGTTCGCGGGTGCTCGTCCGCGGGTGACGGAAGGTCCTCATGCCGGTGAGCACCAGGCCCCTGGTGCTGCTGACGGCGGCCCGGAGCTCCCGCTCGCTACGCAGGCGCTGCTCGTGCTCGGCGAAGCCGGGGAAGTAGCGGCCCCAGATCGTCCGCGCGTTCTGCTCCGGGGTGCGGGTGTAGATGAAGAGCTGGCCGCCTGGCCGCAGCACGGGGACGACGCCAGCCAGGAAGCGGCCCAGGTCGAAGTGGTGGACCGAGTTGAACGAGGTGGCCAGGTCGAGGCTGCCGCTGCGAAGCGGCAGCTCCTCCGCGGTCGCCAGCAGCGGCGCCACCCAGCACGGGCCGCGGTTGCCGGCCTGCAGCTCAGCCAGCATGGCGGCGGAGACGTCGCTGGCGATCAGCAACGAGCCCTCGGGCAGCAGGGTGCGCAGGAGCTTGGAGTACCGCCCGGTCCCGCAGCCGATGTCCACGCCGGTGACGGGGCGGTCGGGCAGGAGCTGGCGGATCCTCCGCACGGGCGCCTGGTCGGTCGTGCGCAGCGACTCGTAGACGGGGGCAACCTGTCCGAAGTGATCGCGCAGGGTCAAGGTCCGCACCTCCTCACGCTGATTCCGGCCACGGCTCGGGTCGGTTCGTGACAGCATGCGCTTGCCTTACTCCGTTCACACGCCGTACAGCTCGGGGCGCTCGCGAGTGGCACCCGGCCGGTGGGCAGGAGGTCATCACGGCGCTCCTGGCGGACCTGGAGCCGGCGGCAGCCCAGTCAGCAGGCCAGCGACCGCTCAACCACCCAACGGAGGCGACCCAGCTCAGAGGATTGATCCCAGCGGGCCGGACCGGACGAACCCGATGAGCCCGTCTGCCGGGCACTCGGCCCGGTGGTGCCCGGCGGCGGGTCTGCGCACCGCCGGGCGGTAGGAACGGGTCAGGGAGGCGGGTTGCTTTCACATTCGTTGACCCCGTGGGCCTCCGGCCGGTGATGGCGCAGGGTGGCGTCGGCTGGGCGGCGCCATGCTGCCCGAGGTATCCGGTCGCGATGGCTCGCGCCACCCTTGGTCGGCAGGTCACCGGTGTGTTGCGCGCGACGCATCGTCATCGCCAGGCCCTCGAGCGAGTTCGTTCAGCCGTCGCTTGATGAACCGCCGCTCGGGCTCCTGCCGGGTCAGTTCGAGGGCACGCTGGTAGGCGGCGCGTGCGTCGGGGGTTCGCCCCAGCCGTCGGAGGAGGTCGGCTCGTGCAGCGTGCGCCAGGTGGTAGGTGTCGAGCTGGCCGCGCGCGAGGATGGCATCGATCAGCGCCAGGCCCGACGCCGGCCCGTCGCGCATCGACATGGCAACCGCCCGGTTCAGCTTGACCACCGGCGAGGGGTCCGCCCATGCCAGGAGGTCATACAGCCCGACGATCCGATGCCAGTCGGTGGCCTCGGCGGTGGGCGCCTCCGCGTGTGCCGCGGCGATCGCCGCCTGGAGGGCATAGGGACCGATCCGCCCCGACGAGACCGCCCGCTCGAGCAGGACGGCCCCCTCGGCGATGCGCTCACGATCCCACAGCGAGCGGTCCTGGTCGGGCAGGAGGATCAGTTCGCCGTCGGCGGAGGTGCGCGCAGCGCGGCGGGAGTCCTGCAGCAGCATCAGCGCCAGCAGGCCCAGCGCCTCCGGCTCCGGGAGGAGCTCGACGAGGAGCCGGCCAAGGTGGATCGCCTCGTCGGCCAGATCGGTGCGCACCACCGAGTCCCCCGATGCGGGCGCGTACCCCTGGGTGAAGACGAGGTAGACGACGTGCAACACCGTCTCCAGGCGTCCCGCCAGCTCGGCGCGCGGCGGCACCTCGTACGGGATGCGCGCGGCCCGGATCTTCGCCTTGGCGCGCACGATGCGCTGGGCCGCCGTGGGCGGACCCGTGAGGAAGGCGCGGGCGATTTCCTCGGTGGTGAGGCCGCACACCTCACGCAGCGTCATCGCCACTTGGGCGTCGGGCGACAGGGCCGGATGGCAGCAGGTGAAGATCAGCCGCAGCCGGTCGTCCTCGAGCATCTGGTCATCCCGGTCGGTGGGGTCAGCGGCCCGATCATCGAGTCGGGCGGCGAGCTCGCCGAGTGCTGCGTCGAATCTGGCGCGTCGCCGGAGCCGGTCGATCGCCTTGAAACGGCCGGCCGACACCAGCCAGGCACGCGGGTTGGCAGGCATGCCGTCTCGCGGCCATTGCTCCATCGCTGCCGTAAAGGCGTCTTGCAGCGCCTCTTCGGCGAGGTCGAAGTCGCCCAGCAGGCGGATCAGGGTGGCCAGGACCCGGCGCGACTCGGATCGGTAGAGGAGCTCGATCCGCTCCCGCAGCTCGGTGGCCACGCCGTGGCTCACCGAGCCGAGCGCTCGCGCCGGAGGTCGATCACGGGGCGCACCTCGATGCTCCCGATGCGCGCGCTCGGGATCCGCCCGGCGATCCGGATCGCCTCGTTCAGGTCGCAAGCCTCGATGAGCACGAACCCACCAAGCTGCTCGTTCGTTTCGGCGAATGGGCCGCCGGTCGCCGAGAGCTTGCCGTTGCGGACCCGCACGGTCGTCGCCGCTGCGACGTGGTCCAGCGCCTCCGCCAGGATGAGCTGGCCGCTCGCTTGCAGCTCCTCGTTGTTGGCGAGGACCTCGTCGATGAGGGCGTCGAGCTCGTGTTGCGGCATGACATCCAACTTGGCCTCATCCCCGTACACCAGGCAGAGGTACCTCATCGCGGCCTCCTCGGCACCGAAGGGATCCTGAGCGTCAGGTGGTCGCCAAACTAGGCCCAGATCGACGCCCCGACCGCAAGGCGGTCACCAGCATCGCCGGCGCTCCGAAGCGCGAAGGCTTCCTGGCGCGACCTGTCGATTTCGACCCGGGTCGCGCGACAACCTCACGACGGGGCGACGGGATGGCGGCTGGCCGTGGGTCATGCACCGCAGCGTGCTCCCGTTACGGCAACCTTCGGAAGGAGAACCGGACATGAACGTGGTGAACAGGGTCACATCGAGCGACGGGACCTCGATCGGGTTCGAGCGATCTGGCGCCGGTCCGGCGCTCATCCTGGTGGACGCCGCCGGGAGCTACCGAGACTTCCGTCCCCTCCGGGCGCCGGTGGAGCTGCTGGCAGCCGACTTCACCGTCGTCACCTACGACCGCCGAGGCCGAGGCGCAAGCACCGACACCCAGCCCTACGCGGTCGAGCGTGAGGTCGACGACCTCGCCGCGCTCATCGCCGACGCCGGCGGGTCGGCCTTCGTGTACGCCGTGTCCTCTGGTTCGCTGCTCGCCCTGCACGCCGCCGCGATTGGTCATCCTGCCGGGCGCTGGCCACATCGGACCATTGCTGCAAGCCGCCCCCGCCGTGGTCGAGCTGGTCACCGCCTTCTGGCGCGACCCAGCCACGACGGTCGCCCACCACCAAGGGGCCACAACACCCGCATCCCGGCCGCCAGCGGCCTGAGCACGGGCACCAGGAGGTTGCGGCGACCTTCCGAGCATCCGGTCGCTGCCCCGACCGTTGTCGCCGGCATCGCGCTGTCGTGGCTGGGCCTGGTCATCCACAACCTCGCCGAACTGACCGGCCAGGCGCGGCTGGGTCCGCAGACCGTCGTGCCGACGGCGGTGTCCCTGCTGCTGGCCGCCGGCTGGCTGTCGCCGGGGCGGCGGGTCGCGGCCTGGCTGCTGCTGGGCTGGGGATGGCTGCACGCGATCGGCGGTGGGCTGCTCAGCGTGCTGTCGGTGCCGTGGTGGCCGTACCGGCCCGAGCAGTCGCTGCGCCACTACGCCGTCCACGCCCTGTACGGGGTGCTGCAGGTGCCGCTGCTGATCGTGCTGACCCGGTACCTCCGCCGCCTGCGGGCCGCCGGTGAGGTGACGGCTCGGTGAGCGCGGCGCGCCGGCCGGCCACGCCGGCGGGTCGACAACGTCCTGCCGCTGGCCGGCCCGGGTGCCCGGTTCCTGTTGTGGTGCTTCCAGTGGCCACCGCGGCGACTGGACCGCTGGATGGGCTTGGAACCGATCGCGCCGGGCGAGGTCGACCAGCGCTTCGGCCACGCCTTCACCATCCAGCGGATCGTCGGCACCGACACGCCACAGCCGTGGCGGCTCATCCCCGGCTTTGCCGCGTACCTGATGACCCGTGCTCACTGAACGAGACGGCCCTGTGCTTCGCCGCAATCCGCCCTTCACTGATTGCGGTGCCATGTCACGGCTCAGCGCGCCCGAGGACATCGTCTGGGGGTGCCGTACCGAAGGCGCCGCAGCTACGTGATGCTGTTGCGGTGCGCGAACGCGCTCGGCGTCGTCCGAGCGGTCCAGCCGGCCGGTCGAGGTCATCGACGCTTGGATCCCGTAGTGCTCAGCCAACCCACGAAGCGCCTGGGACACCCTTCGGCCTTGAAGACCGGGGCAAGCGCGGGGTAGCTCGCGGCATAACTTGGCGAGCATGAGCCTGGGGAGCATGGGCCAGGCCCACGGGTGATCATGCGTGGATGTTGACGCCAGCATGGGCCCGTGCGGCCCTCTCCCATCCTTGCTTCCCCATCCTTGCTTCACCGGGCTCTCCCGGCAACACCTCGGCGCCCTGATCGCCGAGTTGGCTGGCCCCTGGACCGCCGCGCACGAGGGCGCCTTGCGCCAGCGCCGTGGCCGTGCTCGCCAGCGTGCCGCCGGCGCCGGCCCCAACCTGAAGCTCGGCTTGTGCGACCGGATCCTGGTCACGTTGGTCCACCTGCGGTTCCAGCTGCCCCACCAGGCCCTGGCGGTGCTGTATGAAGTGGACCGCTCCACCATCACCCGCGCCATCCACGAGATTCGGCCGCTGCTGGCCGGGCGTGGCTTCGCTGTCCCCGGCGGGCTTGGCCTGCGGCTCAAGACCCTGGCCGATGTGTTCGCCTACGCCGCCGCCTGGACGCAGGCCCGCGCCAAGCAGTCCTCCGAGCGGATCTGCATCGAGCACGCCATCGCCGAGCACAAGCAGTGGCGGTCGCTGCAGCGCTACACCGGGCGGCGGGAGTCCTACGCCCAGACCCATCTGGCGATCGCGGGCCTGGTCTCCGACCGGGCGGCCCGCCGCCGCTGATCGACGATTCAGCCCGACCGGTCAGGCTGGCACGCCCAATCTCAATCGCGCACCAAGTCGTAAGCAGGTCACCAGAGGTTCTGTCCGTAACCCGGTTCAGCGACCAGGGCCTTCGCGCCAAGTTACCGACAGGACTTCTGAGCAGGCGCTTAGCCACCTTGGGGGTCCAGGTGGCCACCTTGGGGGTCCAGGTGGAGCCGCCCTCCGGAGTGCTGGCTGAGCGCCTGCCCTAGCTCCTCGCGGGTGGTGAACCCGATCGCGAACGATAGTTGGCTGTCCAGCTGTGCTCGGCTCGCCTCCGGTGCGACGAACCGTTCGGTGATGCAGCCCCCCGGGAAGACGTAGGAACGGGTCGCCGAGAACGCTGCGGAGTCGCGCTCGATCCGCAGGTAGCGCCGCGCCGTCCGCTGTTCCGAGGTCACCTCGACGGCGCCGGCCAGGTCGCACGACGCGGCGAGCTGCACGACCACCGCTCCCTTGCCGACGCGGTCGGAGTCGAAGCTGATGCGCGCGCGGCCGTCCTTGACCAGGACGTCGGCGAGGGTCCAGCCGACCGGGAGGAGCTGCACGCAGGGCACCAGCGAGGCCGACGGTACCGCTTGGGCCATCAGCCACAGCGGCTCCCAGGTGGTGCAGTCGAGGTTGCTGGCGTTCAGGGAGGTGACGATCCGGTCGGACCGCGCGCTGGTGTTCACGGTCCAAAGGCCGAGGGCCAGCAGCAGGAGCGAGAGCAGCGCCAGCCCGACGCGCCGCGTGCTCCAGCGCTGGATCGAGATGGGACGCGGCCGCTCGGGCAGCAGGTCCAGGAACTCGGCGTGCGGGTCCCGGCCCTGGGCGCGCAGCAGGTGGCGCAGCTGCGACGGCATCGCCAGCCCGCGGGTGGCCGCGAACCCCTCGCTGATCTCCTCGACCGAGAACTGGCGCCCGGCTCGCTGGTAGACCAGCTCGGGATCGCTGCGCAACGCCAGGCAGAGCATCATGTTGGCCAGGTCGACCGCCTGCCGCCAGGGACTCGGTCGGGCCTCCACGAACGCGACGTCGATCAGCAGCAGCCGGCCGTCGCGGACCAGCAGGTTGGCCGGCTTGATGTCGCGGTGCGCGAACCCAACGACCCTCCGGCACCAGGCTGTAGAGCATGGCGATCAGGATCGCGGCGAGGTAGGCGACTGGCCGCGACGGCATCGCCCAGCTGGCCCAGTTCCCCTCGATGGCCACCCCGAACGGCCGCGGGCGCCGCACCGCCGTCGACAACACGATGGCGAGGACGGTGACGAGGTTCACCGAGACCAGCGCAACGACGAGCTGCCGGAAGCGCTTGAAGGTAAGCAGGATGATTCCGGTCGACCAGCCGAGCAGCTTGATGGTCCAGATGGAGCCCAGCAGCCCCGACACTGCGAGCATGACGCGCGTGAGCCCGGGCGTGTGCAGCGCGGCCAGCCGCTCAAGTACCCAGTTGTCGACGACGGTGAAGGAGACTCCGCGGCCGTAGCGGCCGGCGGTGAACACCACCAGCGACAGCGCCACCAGCGCCACCGCGGCCACCAGCCATCCCACGCCGGTGGTCTCCAGGTGGCGTGGCAGTGGCGGCGGCTCGCCGGTCGGACGCCGCCGACGCCGGGCCCGCCGGGTCCCCGGCGGGGCCACCGACGGCGCCGAGGCCAGGTCGGCCGGCCCAGCCACATCCTGAGCGCTCTTGAGTGCCTGAGCTGGATCGATGTCCATGGGTCGCGCCTCCGACCGGATGTCGTCCAGATTGGACGGCCCTGGACCAGGAGGTCAAGGGACCTGTCCCAAACCAACCCCGCGAGGCCGAGCGATGAGCTACTGGTGTCCCTTGGGCCTGTTGCCAGGTGCCAAGTGTTGCTGCTGGGGGCGGACTCCCGGCGGACCCGGACGATCCCCTGCCGGGCTGCGTCGGTGACCTCGGCGATCGTGTCGCGGCACAGGTTGGCCAGCTCAACCACCTTCAGGTTGGCCCACAGCCCCTCCACCGGGTCCAAGTCGTGGGCGTAGCCGGGCAGGTACCCCACCGCCAGCCCGTGGCGCTGGCCGGCCAGCCAGCCAGGGGTTAACACGACAGCCGCACTTGCCGCTCGACGCTGGCCGCGAGCTGCTGGTCAGCGCACTTCACCGACGCCACTTCGCAAGTGCGGCTGCCGTTGCGTCCCTACCCCGCTACACCACGGACACCATCACCGCCACGGTGTCGGTCGGCATCCGCGCGAGGAAGGGCTCGCCGCCGGGAGTGGGGTGTCCACCTGCTCCCGCTGACCGCGGACGGGCCGGATCTCACCCGGCGGTACCCCCCCCGGGCGTAGCGGTCTCCCGACCCGGAACTCCGCACTCGCGGCCGGTGTAGTGGGGGCGTCAGCGTTCCGGGTCGGGAGGAGCTCACCATGGGCCGTCGAGGCTGGATCGTCGTGGCCGCGGTCGTCGTCGTGGCAGGGGCTCTGATCGCGGTCGCGGCCCACCGCCCGGCAGGCCGCCCGGCGGCTGCGGCCGTGGCCCGGCCGGCGGCCACCGCGCCCTCCACCGGCGGCGACAGCCCGGCTGCCACCGCGCCGGGCGGGGGGGCCTGCCCGCCGACGGTGGGGCAGGCACCGCAGGGATGGGACGGGCCGACCCACGGCCCGTCGCGGCTGCGCCTCGGTCCCGGCCTCACGCTGCGGCCCACCCCCGCCAATCTCGCCGCCAGCCGGCGGGGGCGGCCGATGGTCATCTCGGGCCGGGTCCTGAGGTCCGGCTGCGCGCCGGTCCCCGGCGCGGCCGTCCGGGTCTGGCAGACCAACGGCGACGGCAGCTACGGCCCCGGCCAGGGCACCAGCGAGATCCAGTGCTGCTACGTCCAAGGCACGATGACGACCGACGCGAAAGGACGCTACGAGTTCGAGTCGGTCAAGCCAGGCAACTACTCCGGCACGCCCCACCTGCATGTCGTCGTTCGCGCGCCGGACAGCCGGGGCCTGGAGACCGAGGTGGAGTTCGCCGACGACCCCTTCTCGGGAGCGGGCGGCGGACCAGTGCTCCATCTGGTGGAGCGCGGCGGCCGCCTCCGCGCCGTCCTCGACATTGTCCTCGGCTAGCGTCGTTCGGGTCGGGGCAGCGCTGGCGTGGACGTGCCGCCCGCTCGGGAACCACCCGGGGCACGTCGGTGTAGACAGGCGGATGCCCGGTTGGCCCCGAAGGAGGGCGCATGCCCAGACTACTGAAGGTCGGCCTTGTGGCGGCAGTCGCGGTCGCGCTGCTCCTCGGCGGTGGATGGCTGGTGCTGGCGGCGCGGACCGCGGACACGCCCGGCACGGCGCGGCTGCGGCCGGCCCCCGACCGGGCACCGGCGACGGGCACCGCCGACGGCGAGTGGGTAGTCGCCGCCGACGCGGGCGGGTTCGTCGGCTACCGCATCCGCGAGCGGCTCACGGTCGTCACCGCCCCGAGCGACGTGGTCGGCCGCTCGACGGCGGTCACGGGGACCGTCACGATCGCGCGCGGGACGGTGACCGCCGCGGAGGTCACCGCCGACCTGAGCGAGCTCCACACCGACCAGCCACCCCGCGACGGCGCCATGCACGACCGCGGCCTGGAACTCAACCGCTTCCCGACCGCCCGCTTCAAGCTGGGCGGGCAGGTACCGCTCGGCACTGTCGGCGGCGGCCAGGTCGTCCACGTCCAGCTCCCCGGCGACCTCACCCTCCACGGCGTCACCCGGCGGGTCACCGTCCCGCTCGAGGCCCGCTGGGACGGCCCAACGATCCAGGTCGCCGGCAGCTTCGAGATCCGCCGGGCCGACTTCGGCCTGCAGGTGCCCAGCCTGCTCGGCTTCCGGATCGCCGACCGGGGCGTGGTCGAGCTCGAGCTGACCCTGACCCGCAAGGGCGCCCAGCCGGCGGTCGCGGGGAGCACCCTCCAGCACCACCCGACGGTGCCCGTGCCCGGTGGCGACCCGTTCGGACCCCAGTCTCCGCCGTGCCGCGGTGGCCGGCCGCTGCCGGGAGGCGGCGGGCGCCTGCTGTTCGCGGCCGGCGGCGACACCACGCAGCTGTGGGTGGTGGGCGCGGACGGCAGCGGGCTGCGCCGGGTCGGCGGCGACGACGCGAGCCAGGCCGAGCCGGCCTGGTCGCCCGACAGCGCCCACATCGCGTACACCCGCTCGGTGCCCGGCGACGACCAGCAGCCTCCGACAGTCAACGTGATCGGGGCCGACGGCAAGGGCCGCAGGGACATCGCCCCCGACAGGCCCGCGGGCGAGCCGGCCTGGTCCCCGGACGGCCACCGCCTCGTCGTGGTCACGGCGGGCGACAGCGGTGACATCAGCGACCTCGCCGTCCTGAACGCCGACGGGTCGGGCTTCCGGCAGCTCACCACCACCGCCGGTGCCGACTCCGGCCCTTCGTGGTCCCCGGACGGCCGCCGCTTGGCGTTCGCGACCTACGCCGACGCCGGCGCCAGCAACGAGGACGTCGCCGTCGTGGACGCCGACGGGTCCGGGCTCCACCGGTTGACCACCGCCCCAGGCTACGAGTACGCCCCCGCCTGGTCCCCTGACGGCGGTCGCATCGCCTACGTCAAGGACGGCGCGATCCATGTCATGAACGCCGACGGGACCGGCGACCGCCAGCTCACCAACGGCCGGCGGGACGCCGCCCCGTCCTGGTCGCCCACGGGCGACCGCCTCGCCTTCGTCCGCGACGGGAGCATCTTCGTCGCGCGCGCCGACGGAACGGGGGCGGCCTGCCTGCCCACCGGCAAGGCGGTCGTCTCCCGGCCCGCCTGGCAGCCGGCGCCGCGCTGACCAATCCTCCCGTTATCGGCGGAAGAAGGTACGCCGCGGATCCCGATCCGCGGACGGAAGAGGCGCGCTTCCAGTGGCCCCGGTGCCGCAGGATCGGCGTCTGCCCGCGTGGCGCCCAGGTGCGCCGCACCGGTGGGATCAGCGAGACGCCGGACTCGTCGGGAAGCAGAGCCACGCGCCGCGCTCGAGCGCCCCCTTGATCCTGGGCCATTCCTCGGCGCGCCAGCGGGCGATCGCGGCCTCGTCGCGTTCGGTGGCGCGGCGGTCGCAGCGAACCAGCGCCATAGCCCAGTCTCCCGCTCGTTGCCGTCGTGACACTCGCTCCCCCGGTACCCGCCTCCGCGCGGGGAGAACCCGGATGTGCCTTCCAAGCTTGTGGCCGTTGGGGCAGAGATCGGCCTTGCCGGCCGCACCCTCGAGCGAGCATGGCTCTGAGCTGCATGAATGGTGCTCACAGGCCCGCTGGCCGGCGCCCTGCTAGCCGACCTGCCTGCGCAGCAGCTCGGACAGGGCGGCCCGCACCTCGTCGCGGGGCAGGCCGCCGGCCTCCAGCTCGGCGTCCTCCCTGGCCAGCAGGCGCTGGTAGAAGGTGATCCCCTCGTCGACCGCGGCGGTGTCGTCCGGGTCGTCGTCGATCACCTCGAACAGCGAGTCCTCGGCGTCGGCGTAGCGTCCCAGCGCCTCCTGCAGGCGGCACAGGTGCAGGCGCTGCCGCGGGGAGAGGTCGAGGTGCCCGGCCCGGGTGACCAGCCGCGCGGCCAGGGCCGGGTCCGGCAGGCTCCCCGTGTGGCTGGCCAGGTAGGCGGCCAGGCCCAGGGCACGCCGGTACCGGGTGGTGGCGTCGGCCGACCGGCCCGCCTCGGCCAGCAGGTCGGCCTCGGTCACCAGCAGCTCGACGGCGACCGTGACCCGGCGGGGGTCGGGGCTCGATCCCGAGGTGAGCAGGGTCAGCAGCTGCTCCTCGCTCAGGGCGGCCACGACCCGCCCGCTCACCCCCACCAGCGGCTGGTAGGCCTGCTCGAACAGCCCGATCGCCTCGTCGCGGCGCCCGCCCTTGGCCAGCCCGAGGATGCGCGCGAGCATCTGCGCGGCCATCTCGACCTGGCGGAGGATGTAGTCCCTCTGGTACAGCGTCGGCCTCCTCCGGCCCGGGGCCGGCGTCCCGACCCTGCTCGTCCCCGGGGCCACATCTTGCCCCACAGCGGCTCGGAACGCAGCGCGGTCAGCCCGCGAACGGGTGGGGCGGGACCGCGGAGAGGCGCACCTCGACGGCCCAGCCGCGAGTGGCCGCGTCGGCCCGGAGCTGGTCTGCCAGGCCAGGCAGGGCGGCCTGTTCGGTGGCCGCGTGGGTGGCGTCGATGCAGGCCATGCCCGCAGCGAGCGCGGTCAGCACCTGGTGGTGCTTCAAGTCGCCGGTCACGTAGCAGTCGGCGCCGGCCGCGGCGGCGGTGGCCACCTCGTCGCCACCGGACCCGCCGAGCACGGCCACCCGCTCCACCCGCCGGTCGGGGTCGCCAGCCATCCGCAGGCCGGGGGCGGGCAGGCTGTCCCGCAGCCGCCCGGCCAGGGTGGCGAGCGGCGCAGGCGCCCGCAGGCGCCCGACCCGGCCGAGGCCGAGGCCGGCGCCGGTATGCAGCGGGTAGGTGTCGGCGGCCACCTCCTCGTAGGGATGGGCGGCGACCACGGCGGCCTGCACGTCCGCCAGCCGGCCGGCCGGCACGAGCAGCTCGAGGCGCTCCTCGGAGACCTGGTTGAGCGTGGCGACCTCGCCGACGGCCGGGTGGGCGCCCTCCTCGGGCAGGAACGTGCCCGTGCCCGGGGTGCGGAACGAGCAGTGGGAGTAGTTGCCGATCACGCCGGCGCCCGCCCGCGCGGCGGCGTCGAGTACCTTGGCGGTCGCCTCAACCGGGCAGAACACGACGTACTTGTAGGCGGCGTCCGATACGGCGCGGGCAGGCCGCAGCGGTCGCCGGTCGGCGAGGTCGAGGAGGTCGGCGACCACGTCCGACGGCGACCCGGCGGCGGCCACGTCGAAGTTGGTGTGGACGGCGAGCACCGCCGCGCCCTGCCGGGCGGCCCGCAGCACCAGGCTGCTGACCGGGTCGCCAGCCTGGACCGACGAGAGCGGCCGGAACACCAGCGGGTGGTGGGCGACGACCAGGCCGGCTCCGGCCTCGGCCGCCTCGGCCAGGACGGCCGCGGTCACGTCGAGCGTGACGAGCACCGTGGGGGCCGCCGCGGCCGGATCGCCGACCTGCAGCCCGACGTTGTCCCAGGGCTCGGCGGTGGCCGTGGGCCAGCGGCGGTGGACCAGGTCGACCCAGTCGCCAACGGTCGGGGAGGCCGGTGGTGGTCCTGGTGCCGGTGCCGCACCGGGGGTCCCGGGCGGGGTTGGCTGCTCGGTCATGTCGCATCGTCTCCGGGGATCGTGAGCGGGCGCGGCCCGGCGCGGCCCGGGACGATGCTCCGGGAGCGCCGGCCGACATGGTGCGACCTCGCGAGCCCGGCCGTGACCCGCTGGGGGCGCTGCCGCAACCGGGAAGAGATCATGCAACACTTGCGCGCGCAACCCCCACGAGCCCGAAGGGGGGGGCCGCAGCGGCGGGCGCCGCTCCCTACCGCTGCGGCGCCTCTGGCTCCGGCCCCGCGGGCAGCGCCGTCCCGGGCCACGGTCCCCCCGGTGCCGGCGCTCCGCCTTGCATGGATGGTGTGGGCTCGTCGTCGGGCGGGGCCGGGATGGGGTGGCAGCGGGTCAACCCGCCACCCGCCCCGTGGCCAGGTGCCCAAGCATGGGGTCGAACCCCTGGCGGCCCGGGCCGGGAGGGTCGCCGAGCAGCGCGCCCAGCGGCACCGGGAGCTCCGGGACCGGGAGGCGCGGGGGGCGGACCCAGCGGCCGGCGACCCCGGTGACGTGGCGGCTCGGCGGTGCGGTCACGTACCCGCCAGTGCCGTGGAGGTAGAGCTGGCGGCCGGGGTTGCGCTCGGTCGGCCGGAGCAGGGTGGTCCCGGCCAGTGAGGGCGGCAGATAGAGGTGCCAGCGCCCGCCGCCCGTCCGGGCGAGCGGCCCCGCCCAGCCCGTCCCGTCGAGCCGGCGGGTGATCGCCTCGCCGGGGACCGCGCCGGCGTCGAGCACGTCAAAGGCCACCCCGGTGGCCAGGATCACGTTCGCTCGCGGCGCTTCCAGCCACCACTGCTCGAGCTGGGCCGGATCGGTGGTCGCCTGCTCGAGCCCGACGAAGGGGTGCTCGCTGGGGTGCAGGCAGCCGAGCCTGGCGCATGAGCAGACCGTGCCCGGCCGGCGGCCGGTCCGCGACGTGACCCCCGGGTAGTGGCCGGGGACCACCGGGATGCCGAGCGCCGCGTACTCGAGCGCGGCGGCGAGCAGACCGTTCTCGTTCCAGCGTCTTCTCACAGGTGCTCCCTCCGTTGAAGCACGTTGCGACCGACTGACGCCGTGACGAACCCCTCGGATGGTCCATCTCGCAACTTCAAGCAAGAGAGCAGTAGCATGGGTACATCGAGCACAGCGTCTGAAGAGGCCATGAGCAGGCCAGCAACAGGCCAGAAGCAGGCGCCGGCGGGAGAGGAAGCGTCCGGGTTCCTCGGAGGGAACGGGCGATGACGGCCACGGGGCGGAGCGCCAACTCGCGGCTGCGACGAGCGCGCGACTCGCGCGGCTGGTCGCAGCGAGAGGCTGCTGACCAGCTACAACGCCTCATGACGAGCCACGGCGAGACCCAGGTCGGCGTGGACGAGAACACCGTCGGCCGGTGGGAGCGGGGGGCGCGCAAGCCGGAGCCGCGCTACCGGAGATACCTCTGCCTGCTGTACGGGAAGCAAGCACACGAGCTCGGGTTCGTCGACGACCCCGAGCCGGTGCCCGGGGAGTCGTTGTTACCATCGACGCAGGACGACCCCCCCATCCTGTACGACCTCTGGAGCTCGGTCATGGACGTGGCCCGACGCGCGTTCCTCCGCCAGGCCGCCGTGGTCGCCGGCGCCGCGGCGGTGGCGAAGCCGCTCGACCTGTTCGAGCAGCAGCCCTGGGAGCAACTGTCGGTCGCGCTGAAGCGGACGGCCGCGATCGGCCCCGCCATGGTCGAGCGCATGGAGGAGCTGACCGCGGAGTTCTACCGGAGCGAGGAGAAGGTCCCCGCCCGCGAGCTGCTCGGCGGCGTCACCCAGCACCTCGGACGGCTGGTCTACTACCTCCAGGGCTCGACGTCCGGCCCGATGCGCCGGCGGCTGAGCCGCTCTGCCGGCGAGACCGCGGCGCTCGCCGGCTGGCTGTCGTTCGAGCTGGGCGACGCGAACGCGACCCGCGGCTACTACGACGCGGCCCTGGACGCGGCCAAGGAGACCGACGACCGTGCCCTCTGCGCCTGGGTGCTCGGCATGATGAGCTTCCGGCCCAGCGCCGTGGGCGACCAGCGCACCGCGCTCGCGCTGGTGCGCGACGCGCAGCGCGCCGGCGCGCGGAGCACCACGGCGACGACCCGCGCCTGGCTCGCCGGTCTGGAGGCCGAGGCGCACGCCGGCATGGGCGACGCCCGCGCCACCCGGGCCGCCCTGGCCCGCGCCGACGCCGCGTTCGAGAAGGCGGAACCCGGGGCCGACCCGAGCTGGATCGGGTTCTTCGACCGCGCCCGCCTCGACGGCATGAAGGTGAACAGCCTCATAGGGATCGAGCCCCGGGCGGCGCAGAAGATCTCCAAGGAGGCGCTGGCGTCGCTGCGGCCGTCCATGACCAAGAAGCGCTCGATCATCCTGGCCGACCTCGCGTCCGCGCACGTCCACCAGGGTGAGATCGAGGAGGCATGCCGGCTCGCCGGCCTGGCCCTGGCCGTCGTGGAGCAGACCCAGTCGGCGGTCGGGCTGCGGCGGCTCCGGGACCTGCGCGCCCGTCTCGAGCCGTGGAAGGACACGCGGCCGGTACGCCAGCTCGACGAGCAGCTGAGGGTCGCGCTGGCTGAGGTCGGGGCTTGACGTCCTCTGCCGCCTGAGGGAGCTGCCTGGCCGGGGTCATGCTGGAACTCCGGCCTGCCGCCGCCCCTGCCCCGCAGAGGGGGCTACCGGCGGGTCAGGGTGGCGACCGCGAGCACGCCGAGCCCGCGGGCGGCGAGGTCGGCATCTGCATCGGCTCCTTAGCTTGCACGGATGTGCCTGGTGGTGGAGCGCGGTGCTACCGTAGCCGACGCGTCCTTCGAGGAAGGACGATCCCCTCCACCGTGAAAGGTTCACCCATGGCTGCGGTCTGTGACGTGTGTGGCAAGCGCCCGGGGTTCGGCATGCGCGTCAGCTTCTCCCACAAACGCCACCCTCGGCGCTGGAACCCGAACATTCAGCGGATCCGGGTGATCGAGGGTCGGACGCCGGTGCGGCGGAACGTGTGCACTTCGTGCATCAAGGCGAACAAGGTTCGCAAGGCCGTCTGAGGTATGTCCCTCTGCCCGCACGGCAGAGGGTGTCCCGCGAGAGGGTGTCCCGCGACGCCCCTATACTGCCCGCGTAGTGGACAGCACGACGGCCGACCCGCTCGGCGCCCGGCTGGGCGCCGTGCCCGAGGTGCCCAAGGCCCTCGCCCGGGCGGTCGAGGAGGCGTTCGGCTACCGCACCGTCCGCGACCTGCTCGAGCACTACCCCCGCCGCTACCTCACCCGCGGCGAGCTGACCGACCTGGCCCACGCCAAGAAGGGCGCGGTGATCACCGTGGTCGGCACGGTCAAGAACCTGGCCAAGAAGCAGCCGCGTCGCAACCTGCGCATCCTCGAGGTGCGGGTCGCCGACGAGAACCGCAGCGGCGTGTGGACCTGCACCTGGTTCAACCAGCCCTGGCACGCCCAGAAGCTGCCGGTCGGCACCCTGGCCGCGTTCTCGGGCAAGCTCGAGTGGAAGGCCGGCCGCCTCGGCATGGCCAACCCCGGCTACGAGGTGCTGCGTGAGAGCGACGACGCCGAGGGGTTCGCCAGCGAGATCATCTCGGTCTACCCGGCGACCAAGGACGTCTCCTCCGGGCGGCTCCGCCGGGCCATCGCCGCCCTGCTCGACCGCTACGGCCGGGTGCCCGACTTCCTGCCCGAGGAGCTGCGCCGCGCCCACCGCCTCCCGGGCCGGGCCGAGGCGCTGGAGGCGGTCCACCGCCCGCCCGACATGGCGGCCAAGGGGCGCGCCCGCGACCGGCTTGTCTACGACGAGCTGCTGGTGCTCCAGGTCGGCCTCGCCCTGCGCCGCCGTGCTCTGGCCACCGGCGAGAGCGGTCACGCCCTGGCCCCCGACGGCCACCTCACCAAGCAGCTCCTGGCCACCCTGCCGTTCACCCCCACTGGCGCCCAGACCCGCGCCATGACCGAGATCGGCGCCGACCTCGCCCGCCCGGTGCCCATGCACCGCCTCCTCCAGGGGGACGTCGGATCGGGCAAGACGCTCCTGTCCCTCTGGGCCCTGCTCTGCGCGGTGCAGTCGGGCTTCCAGGGGGCGCTCATGGCGCCCACCGAGGTGCTGGCCGACCAGCACTTCATCAACCTGCGTGGGCTGCTCGGGCCGCTGGGGGAGGGGGGCGGGCTGTTCGGCGGGCCGCGGGTCGAGGTGCTGACCGCGGCGACCACCGGCGGGAGCCGCGAGCGGCTGCTCGCGGCGGTGGCCGCCGGGGAGGTCGACATCCTGGTCGGCACCCACGCGCTGCTCTCGGAGGGGGTCGAGTTCCACCGGCTCGGCGCGGTGGTCGTCGACGAGCAGCACCGCTTCGGCGTGCACCAGCGGGTGCGGCTGCGCGAGAAGGGCGACAGCCCGCACGTGCTGATCATGACCGCGACCCCGATCCCGCGCACGATCGCGCTCACCCTGTACGGCGACCTCGACGTCTCCACCCTCGACGAGCTGCCACCGGGCCGTACCCCGGTCGCCACCCACCTGGTGAGCGACCAGGCCCTGCGCGACCGGGCCTACGAGCGGGTCCGCGAGGAGGTCGCCGGCGGCCACCAGGCGTACGTGGTGTGCGCGCTCAAGGACGACTCCGACAAGCTCGAGGTCCGGGCGGCCAAGGCGGAGGCCGAGCGGCTGCGCGCCGAGGTGTTCCCCGGGCTGCGGGTGGGTCTCGTCTACGGCGACATGCCGGCCCGCGAGAAGGAAGCCACCATGGACGCGTTCCGCGCCGGCGCGGTCGACGTGCTGGTCTCCACCACCGTGATCGAGGTCGGCGTGGACGTGCCCAACGCCACCGTCATGCTCATCGAGGACGCCGACCGCTTCGGGCTCTCCCAGCTCCACCAGCTCCGCGGGCGGGTCGGCCGGGGCGAGGCGCCCGGCCTGTGCATCCTGTTCGCCGACCCGGTCACCGACGAGGGGCGCGCCCGCATGGAGGCGATCACGCGCACCAACGACGGCTTCGAGCTGGCCAACGAGGATCTCCGCATCCGGGGCGAGGGGACCGTGTTCGACGCCAGGCAGTCGGGCCTGTCCGACCTCAAGCTGGCCCGCCTGATCGAGGACTTCGGCTGGGTGCGCAAGGCCAGGGGGGACGCGTTCGCGCTGGTCGAGGCCGACCCGGAGCTCGCCAGCCCGGATCACCGGGCCTTGTACCAGGAGGTGCTCACCCGTCTCGGCCCCGACCGGGCCGAGTGGCTCTCCCGGGGCTGACCACCACCTGAGGCCCGCGAGGCACGGTGAAACTTCTTCGCAAGTCACGTATCGTTCGTCTGCCCCGTCGGTGCCTTCGAGAGCACGACCGCCTGCCATGGCCATTCGCGAACCGGGATGGGAGGACGAGGGCGAGCTGGTCGCTGCGCTGACCGAGCTCGGCCTCACCCGCAACGAGGCTCGGCTCTACCTGGCCGCGTACGGCCAGGCCGCCATGCGTGCGGCCGAGCTGGCCGAGCAGGCGGGCGTGACCCGGACCAAGGCGTACGACGCGCTCCGCCAGCTGGTCGACAAGGGCATGTTCACCGAGGAGGCCGGCCGGGTGGCCCGCTTCCGCGCGGCCGACCCCAAACTGGTCGTGCAGCGCCTGCGCCAGCAGATCGTGGTCGAGCAGGCGTCGCTGGTGGAGGACACCGGCCGGCTGGTCGCCGACCTGTTCGCCCGCTACTACTCCGCACCCCACGGCGACGACCCGTTCGACTTCGTCGAGCTGGTCCGCAACTCCGAGGCGGCCTCGGCCCGCCGCGAGGCGCTGGCCGCTGGGGCGCGGTCGGAGGTGGTGCGCGCCCGCCGGCTCGCGCCCGAGGGGGTCGACCCGCCAACCGCCGACCAGCTGGGGCTGCGCCCAGGCGTTCGCTACCGTTCGCTCTACGAGTGCGGCTTCCTCGATGACGACGATTTCCGCTCGCGGCTGGCCGAACGGCAGGGCCGCGGCGAGGAGGTCCGCTTCGTGGAGCTGGTCACCGTCGGCATGTGCGTCGTCGACCGGCGCACGAGCGTGATCAGCCTGAACCAGTCGGGCTTGCTGAGCGGTCCCGGCACCTGGATCGTGCTCGAGCACCCCGGGCTCTCGAGCCTGCTGACCGAGGCGTTCGACATCTCCTGGGCGGGTGCCCGGTCCGCCGAGGAACCGGGCGGATAATTTGCGGGTGCAATTGAGTGCTCGATTCGCGATGACCCGCCTTGACGTACACCGTCCATCTCCCTACTGTTCCCGTCGCCGTGTTGTCCCCGGGGGGGAGTTCCGAATGACCGCCCAGCCAGTCGACGAGACCGGTCTCATCGATCGCCTCGTACGGTATGGCTTGGGCCAGGGGGAGGCGCGCTGCTACGTCGTCATGCTGGCGCCCCGCGCCTACCGGGTCGCCGAGGTCGCCCAGCAGGCCGGGCTGCCGCGCTCCCGGGCCTACGAGCTGATCCGCTCGCTCGTCCGGGCCGGGCTCTGCACCGAGGTCGCCGGCGCCACGATGGCGCGGTTCCGGGTGGTGCCGCCCAACGAGGCCATTGGCCGGCTCGAGGCGTACGCCAACGAGCAGGCACGCAAGCGGAACGCGGCCCTGTCAGGCATCCTCCACGCGCTCGAGGAGCTCCCCGGCGGTCGCCGCCGAGGCTCGCCGCACGAGCCGGTCGAGCTGCTGCGCCGCCGTGACCAGGTCCTCGACTGCTACGAGCAGGCGATGGCCGAGGCCGGGGAGGAGGTCGTCTGCCTGGCCGCGATGCCCTGGGACGCGGTCGACAGCCCGGCCATGCTCGAGCGCCTCGCCGCCGCCGGCGTTCGCTTCCGGACCGTGCACGAGCGCGCGGTCTGCGCGAGCGCCCCGCACCGGGAGTACGTCGGCTTCTACGCCAGCCGGGGCGAGCAGTGCCGGGTGGTCGACGAGGTCGGGGTCCATTTCACCCTGTTCGACCGCCGCTCGATGGTCCTCAACCTGTACAGCCCCGGCGGCGAGGGCCCTGGCGCCCAGCTCGAGTCGCTGCTGATCCGGCATACCGGGCTGGCGTTCGTCCTGTATCAGGCGTTCGAGCGCCTCTGGGAGCGCGGCGTGCCGTTTGACCAGGCCCTCCGCGAGGCCGGGATCCCTGGCCTCGCGGGCACCTGGCCGGACCCACGGGACGCCGCCCAACCGGCGCCGCATGCCGACGATGGCCGGTTCCCCACCCGGGGACCCGGCTGAGCCGGTTGGAAGGCGGGGGAACGGCCTTGGCCCCCCCGGGCTCGACCCCCGCCTCCAACCACCAACCGGCGGGTGGCGGCGCTTCGGCCCCCCCGAGCGCCGCCGCCGGCCGTCTCCCGCCCCGGCCGAGACGCCGCCATGCTCGACCGCTACAGCCGGGTGCCTCGACCGCCACGGCCGGGTGCCCGACTTCCCGCCCGAGGAGCTGCGCCGCGCCCACCGCCTCCCGGGCCGGGCCGAGGCGCTGGAGTCCGACCAGTCCGGGGTTCGGGTAGGGGTTCGGGTAGCCGACTGCCCGACCCCGGCTCTGCCAAGCTGTCCAGGGGCGCAGGTGGCGACCTGAGGGAGGGTGCCGTGCGTGTCGTGGCGGGCCGGCTCGGGGGTCGCCGGCTGCGGGCCGTGCCCGGCACGGCGACCCGCCCGACCAGCGACCGGGTCCGGGAGGCGCTGTTCGGGGTGCTCGGCGACCGGGTCGTGGGCGCCCGCGTGCTCGACCTGTTCGCCGGCACCGGCGCGCTCGCCATCGAGGCGCTGTCCCGGGGCGCCCGCTCGGCGGTCCTGGTCGAGCAGGCCGCGCCGGCCGCGGCGGTCATCCGCGCCAACCTGGACGCCCTGGAGCTGACCGGGGTGGCCTCGGTGCGGCGCACCAGGGCTGAGACCTACCTCCGAGGCGAGCGCGTCGGACCCTTCGACCTGGTCTTCCTCGACCCGCCCTACGCGCACGGGGTCGGTCTGGTGGCCGGCCTGCTCGCCCGCCTGGGCCTGGTCGGCGCGCTGGCCCCTGGGGCCGTGGTCGTGCTCGAGACGGCCGCCCGCGCCGAGCCGCCGCCCTGGCCCGCCGGGTTCGAGCCGGAGCGGCCGCGCCGCTACGGCGACACCGCGCTGCACCTGGCCACCTTCGTCCCGCCGGCGGCCGGGCCGTGACCTGCCGGACCCGATACCCTGGCCCCCCTGCCGCCGGCCGGCGGGGCGAGACCGAGGAGGCCCGTGACCCTGGACCATGGAACGCAGGAGGCGCCCGTGGGGACCGCATGCTGCCCAGGCACCTACGACCCGGTGACCAACGGTCACCTCGACATCGTGACCAGAGCGGCGGCCTGCTTCGACCGGGTCATCGTGGCGGTGCTCACCAACCCCTCCAAGACGCCGCTGTTCTCGCTCGACGAGCGCCTGGCCATGCTCAAGGAGGCGACCGCCGCGATCCCGGGGGTCGAGGTCGACTCGTTCTCCGGCCTGCTCGTCGACTACGCCCGCGACCGGTCGGTCACCGCGATCGTCAAGGGGCTCCGGGCGATCAGCGACTTCGACTACGAGCTGCAGATGGCGCAGATGAACTACCGGCTGGCCGGGGTCGAGACGCTGTTCATGACCACCAACCCGTCGTACTCCTACCTCAGCTCGAGCCTGGTCAAGGAGGTCGCCCGCCACGGGGGCGACGTCAGCGGCCTGGTGCCCGACTTCGTGCTGGCCAGGCTGCGTGAGCGTGCCGCCGGGGGCGCGCTCGCCTGAAGCGCGCGAGGCCCGGGGCTCAGGTGGTGCAGCGCTCAGGTGGTGAGCGGTGGCCCCGGTCTGGCCCCGGGGGTCCGGGGCTCAGGTGGTGGAGCGGCAGCCTGGTGGAGCGGTGGCCCCGGTCTGACCCGGGGCCCGTACTCGCCCAGGCGCCGGCCCTCTGCTACCCTTCGCCGGGCGGCCTGCCGCCGGCAGGTCGATGCGCTCGTCGGCATTCCCGGTCCGGGCGCGCCCGCCACCCCGCACGATCCACCTGTTCGTCATGTCCAAGCAAACCGCAGCACCCGAGTTCGTCGTAGGTGTCCGCGCGCTCGTCAGGCATCCCGGAGCGCACCGGCACGTGATCCTGGACGGCACCCTGCCCGGGCTGGCCACGCCGGTCGCCCGGGTCGCCGACGACGCTCCCATCCACGTCGACGCCGAGGTCGAGAGCGTCGTCGAGGGCCTGCTCGTCAGCGGCGAGGTGACCACCAGGGTGACGCTCCAGTGCGTCCGCTGCCTGCGCGAGTTCGAGCAGGACCTCCAGGTCCGCGTGCGGGAGCTGTTCGCCCTCGACTCCAGGAGCGCCGAGGAGGAGGGCTACGCGCTGCTGCCCGACGACCGGCTGCCCATGGACACGATGATCAGGGACGCCTTGGTACTGGCCTTCCCGTCCGCCCCGCTCCACAGCCCCGACTGCGCCGGGCTCTGCCCGGTCTGCGGGGCCGACCGGAACGTCGTCGACTGCGGCCACCAGGCCGGCGCGGGCGACCCCCGCTGGGCCGCCCTGGCCGGGCTGGGCGCCCGGCTGGTCCCCGACGATCCGGTCCCGCCGGCCAGCTCCACCGTTCACACCGAGGAGGAAGACGATGCCCGTCCCTAAGCGCAAGACGCCGCGCTCCACCACCCGCGCGCGGCGCTCGAAGTGGAAGAGCAACGCGCCGACCTACGCCGCCTGCCCCCAGTGCCGGTACGCCAAGCTGCCCCACGCCGTCTGCAAGAACTGTGGGTACTACGGTGGGCGCCAGGTCGTCGAGGTTGAATAAGCGGCTGCCGATCGAGAGGGCGCTCGGCGTCCGCTTCGGCAACGAGGAGCTCTACGTCTGGGCTTTCACGCACCGCTCCTACGCCTACGAGAACGGCGGTCTGCCCACCAACGAGCGGCTCGAGTTCCTCGGCGACGCCGTGCTCGGCCTCGTGGTCACCGACATCATCTACCGCGCCTTCCCCAACCTCCCCGAAGGCCAGCTGGCCAAGCTGCGGGCGGCCACGGTCAACATGAACGTGCTCGCCGACGTGGCCAGGGGGCTCGGAGTTGGTGCGGCGGTGCGCCTCGGACGGGGCGAGGAGCTGTCGGGCGGCCGTGACAAGTCGTCGATCCTGGCCGACACCCTCGAGGCGATCCTTGGCGCGGTCTACCTGGACAAGGGCCTGGCCCGCGCCGCCAACCTGATCCGGCGCCTGTTCGAGGGGCGGGTCATGGAGGCGGCCGGCCGCGGCGCCGCCCTCGACTACAAGACCTCGCTGCAGGAGCTGGCGGCGTCCAGCCTCGGTGGCATGCCCTCGTACTCGATCCAGGAGGAGGGCCCCGACCACGCGAAGCAGTTCACGGCCACCGTCTCGGTCGCCGGCACCGCCTACGGCACCGGCCAGGGCCGTTCCAAGAAGGAGGCCGAGCAGCACGCCGCCCAGGAGGCGTTCGAGTCGCTGGTCTCCTCGCGCATGGTCACCGGCACCGGCGACAGCGGCGAGGCAGAGGTCGTCCCGGCCGCCGAGGCCGAGGAGGAGACACGGGCCTCGGCCGAGACACGGGCCGAGCCCGACGCCACGGCCAACGGCCAGGGTGGCAAGGCGGCCAGCCGGGCCGGGGGCGACCCGGGCATGCTGTCCGCCGACGGGTAGCGGGGCGCGATGCCCGAGCTCCCAGAGCTCGACGTGCTCGCCGAGAACCTGGCCGCGCACCTGGCCGGGGCCACGGTGGCTGCGGTGCGCCCGTACTCGGTCGCCGCCCTGAAGACCGTCGACCCGCCGCTGGACGCGCTGGTCGGCCGGGTGGTCACGGGCGCGGGCAGGAGGGCCAAGTACGTCTGGCTCGAGCTGTCCGGCTGGTATTTGGTCGTCCACCTGTCCCTCGGCGGTCGCATCTCGCTGGGGACCAAGCCGCCTCCCCGCCGGGGCGGGGTGCTGGCCCTCGAGCTCGCCGACGGCCGGGTTGCTGCCGTGACCGAGGGGGGCACGCAGCGGCGGGCCGCGGTCTGGCTGGTGGACGACCCGGAGAAGGTCCCCGGGGTGGCTGGTCTGGGTCCCGAACCGCTCGACCCCGGGTTCACCGTGGCGGTCCTCGGCGCGATCCTGGCCGCCGGCGGCCACACCCTCAAGGGGATGCTCACCGACCAGAAGGGCATGTCCGGGGTTGGCAACGCCTGGAGCGACGACGTGCTGCACCGGGCCCGCCTGTCGCCCTTCGCCCGGCCCGACCGGCTCGCCCCCGACGAGGTCTCGCGCTTGCACGCGAGCCTTGTGGGCGTGCTCGGTGAGGCCAGGGGCGCCCTGGCCGAGCAGGTCCGCGGCCAGGTGGTCATCCCCAAGGCGTCGGCCCGCCAGTTCGCGGTCCACGGCCGGGCCGGGGCGGCGTGCTTCGTGTGCGGCGACACGATCCGCTCGGTGTGGATGGGGGAGCGGGAGACCTCCTACTGCCCGACCTGCCAGACCAGCGGCCGCTTCCTCGCCGACCGCCGCCGCTCCCGCTTCCTCAGATGACCCTGGCACTCCCGCCCCGCTGCCAGACCCCCGACCTCCGCAGATGACCCGAGGGCTCCCGCCCCACTGCCTGAGCCCCTGACCCGCAGATCACCCGGGGTTCCCGCCCCGCTGCCCGAGTCCCCGGACCTCCCCAGATGACCGTCCCGCGTGAGGTGACCGGTTACACTTTTCTGCCATCCCCGGGGGAGACTACTCGGGCCGTGGCGACTACCGGAGGAGCCCTTTGCCCGAGCTGCCCGAGGTTGAGACCCTTCGCCGCGATCTCGAGCGCGTGATCGTCGGCAGGAAGGTCAAGGGAGTCGACGTCAAGGTGGCCGGGGCCGTCCGCCGCCACCCGGACCGCGCCGAGTTCGCCGACCGGCTGCTCGGCCGCAGGGTGGCCGAGGTCGGCCGGCGCGGCTCCACCCTGCTGCTCGGCCTCGACGGCGGCGGCGTGCTCGCCATCCGCCTGGGCGCAAGCGGGCAGCTGCTGAAGGAGCGCACCGCGGCCCCGGTCGAGCAGCGCACCGACGCCGTGATCACCTTCTCCACCGGTGGCGACCTGCGCGTCCTCCACCTGGGCGACGACGGCGAGCTGTTCGTGGCCGCGCCCGGCGACGCGGACGCCGACCCGCGGGCCCGCTCGGCAGCCATCGACCCGCTCACCGACGCCTTCACTTGGCAGGCGTTCAACGCCAGGCTGCTCTCCCGGCGGGCCAGGCTCCGGCCCCTGCTCACCGACGAGTCGTTCGTAGCCGGGATCGGGCGCATCTACGCCGACGAGATCCTCTGGGTGAGCGCGCTCCGCTGGGACAGGCGTTCGGACACGCTGACCGCCCAGGAGGTCCGGCGCCTGTACCGGGCGATCCGGGAGGTCGTCCAGGAGGCGGTGCGCCTGCGGGGGACGTCGGTCGGCGACGACCTTCACGTCGATCTCTATGGCAACAAGGGGGAATATCAGTCCCAGCTGAGCGCATACCAGCGCGACGGGCAGCCGTGCCAGCGCTGCCGCACGCCGCTGGTGTGCGAGCAGCTCGAGCAGGTGAGCACGTTCTACTGCCCGAAGTGCCAGAGCTGAGAGGAGTCCCCACCATGGTGCCGCGCCGGTCCGCGCTCCGGCTCACCGCCGCGCTCACCGTCGCCGTCGCCATCCTGGTCGCCGGCTGCGGGGGGTCGTCCCCACGCGACCCGGACCCGCCGGCCACGCAGGCGGCGGACCCTGCGCAGGACGCCGGCTCCCAGGCCACCCCGCCGTCGGGCGTCGGCCCCAGGACCGGCGGCTCGCATGCACCTGGCACCGCCGGCTGGACCCTGCCGGCCGGCAAGGTGGGCTTCGCCGCCCTGGCCACCACCGACGTGACGGTCTGGTCGGCCCCGGCCAACCAGGACGTGGTCGCGCTGTTCCCAGCCAAGCAGCGGGCCGGGGTCCCGACCGCGTTCCTGGTCCACCAGCGCCGCGACGAGGCGGGCCGCCGTTGGTTCAAGGTCTTCATGCCCCGCCGCCCGAACGAGTCGACCGGCTGGGTCCGCGACGACCAGGTGCGCCTGGTGCCGCTCAGCCACCGCGTCGAGATCGACCTGTCGGAGCGCCGGCTCAGCCTGTTCCAGGGCGGAATGCTGGTGCGCCGCATCCAGGTGGGCGTCGGCAGGCCGAACACGCCCACCCCGACCGGGCGCTTCTACGTCACCATCAAGCTCCGCCCGCCCGAGATCGCCCGGGTCTACGGGGCCTGGGCGCTCGGCCTGTCGGGCTACTCCAACGTGCTCGACCAGTTCGGCACCGGCAACGGCCAGATCGCCCTGCACGGCACCTCCCGGGCGTCGGACCTGGGCCGGGCCGTCTCCAACGGCTGCGTCCGCCTGGACAACGGGTCGATCAGCACCCTGGCCCGCCTGCTGCCCTTGGGCACCCCTGTGACCATCCGGCGCTAGCCACCCCGGCGGGATCCCCCTGGCCATGCCCCAGGCGCTGTTGGGGGCCATGTCGGCGTCGGGATCCGCCTGACCATGGCACAGGCGCTGTTGGGGGGCCGTGGGGGGAGCGTAGACCTTGCCGGACCGCGGCTCCCCCAGCACGATGGCACAGGCGCTCCTGGGGGGCCGTGGGGGGAGCGAGCTCCCCCCACATCGAACCAGGACGGCCGGCCAGGACACGCCGCTGCGCGCAGACCAAGGGCGACAGTCGCCGCCAGAGCGAGTTCCCCCCACATCGAACCAGGACGACGCTCAGGGCACGCCACGCCAGAGCGAGCTCCCCCACCTCGACCGAGGACCGCCGGTAGCAAAGTCCGCCGGCGACTCCCCCTCAGCAGCTGCCGGGGAGCATATGCTCGGGCGCATGGCAGCCAGCATCCGGCTCCGGGCGGTGGTCCGGGGCGACGTCCAGGGGGTGGGCTTCCGCTACGGCGTCTGGCGCCTGGCGTGGCAGCTCGGCCTCACCGGGTTCGCCAGGAACACCTCGGACGGTTCGGTTCACGTCGAGGCTGAAGGCTCGCCCGAGGGTCTCGATCAACTCGAAGCCTACCTGCACACCGGGCCGCGGTTCGCGACGGTCAGCTACGTGCACGCCGAGCGGGCAGCAGCGACCGGGGAATTCGACGGGTTCGAGGCAAGATAGCGCACTTTACGTAGCGAGACGACCGCTATCAGCGTCTAGTTTTTCACAAGCGCTACTTGGCGGTCCAGTCAAAACGTGCTATCGTCCCCTTGTGAAATCAGCTCTCTGGGGCCGCCCTGAGGCGGTGTGCGACGGGCCCGATGGTTCTCCCGCCACCGGGATGGATGTCGCACAAGCCGTGGGACTTCCTCGCCCAGAGAAAAGACAGTAGGAGCCAGCCGTCGGAGTATTCCGCGTCGGCACACGGGCGGCCCCTGGGTCGTGCCACCGAGCGGATGAGCGCAACGGCCGCCGTGCGGGCCGTTGCTGAGGGGAGGAGCTTTCCGGATGTCGAAGGCGCTCATGGGCTATGTGGGTCAGCCGCCCGCATACATGATCCTGCGGGAGTTGAACGCCCTTAAGGCGCGTGTAGCCGAGCTTGAGCGGGCTCTCGCCGTGGCGGAGCGGGAGATCTCCCTTCGCGACGGCGAGGACTTCCGTCCCTCGGTCCAGAAAGAAGCAGCCCTGGCATAGCCGGGGTTTTTCCCTTTTCGGGGCCCTCGCAGGAGGGCCCCTTCTCGTGTGCCCTGCCCGGAAGGCTGTCAGAGGCTCGTGCTAGACTGCCGCCTCACTTCCCCCGCCCGCTTCCGGCGGGTCCAGGAAGCGCACCGGGGTACCGGTTCGGAGGCCCCGCGGCATCCCACACCCGGTCCCCGGGCGGGTGCAGGATGATCAGGACCATCTCGACGAAAGGTCCCGGGCCAGCCGCGTGTTCTTGAAGTCGCTGACCCTGCGTGGGTTCAAGTCGTTCGCGGACAAGACCGTGCTGGACTTCGAGCCTGGAGTCACGGTCATCGTCGGGCCCAACGGCTCTGGCAAGTCGAACGTCGTCGACGCCATCGCCTGGGTCCTCGGCGAGCAGGGGGCCAAGTCGCTGCGGGGCGGCAAGATGGAGGACGTGATCTTCGCCGGCACCGGCCGCCGGCCCGCCCTGGGCCGGGCCGAGGTGGCCCTGACCATCGACAACTCCGCCGGCGTGCTGCCGATCGAGTACACCGAGGTCACGATGGCCAGGCACCTGTACCGGTCGGGCGAGAGCGAGTACTCCCTGAACGGCACCGCCTGCCGGCTGCTCGACCTCCAGGAGCTGCTCTCCGACACCGGGGTCGGCCGCGAGCTGCACACCATCCTCGGCCAGGGCCACCTCGACGACGTCCTGCAGGGCCGCCCCGAGGACCGCAGGGCCGCCGTCGAGGAGGCCGCCGGCATCTACAAGCACCGGCGGCGCAAGGAGAAGGCGCTTCGCAAGCTGGCCGGCATGGAGCAGCACCTCCTGCGGCTCTCCGACCTGGTCGGCGAGCTGCGACGCCAGCTCAAGCCGCTGCAGCAGCAGGCCGAGACCGCCCGCAAGGCCGGCGAGGTGGCCGCCGAGCTGCGCGAGGTCCGGGTGACCCTGCGTACCCGCGAGCTGGCTGCGGCCCGGGAGCGCTCGGCCGCGCTCGAGGCCGAGGAGCGGGCGTTCTCGGCCCGCCTGGCCGCGCTGGAAGCGGCCCACGGCGCGGCCCAAGGGGACGAGCAGCGCATCCAGGCCGTGCTGGCCGCGGAGGAGCCGGCCGCCGGCCGGGCCCGCGACACCGCCCACCGCCTGGCCACCGTCCGCGAGCGCCTGCGCGGCACCATGGCCCTGGCCGAGGAGCGCTCCCGGCACCTCGCCCAGGCCCTGGCCGAGGACGCCGAGGGCCGCTCGCCCACCGACCTCGAGCGCGAGGCGGACGAGTTGGCCGTCGAGCTGGCCGGGGTCGAGCGGGCGCTCGCCGAGGCCACGGCCGCCAGCGAGCAGACCGAGTCGGCCCGGGCCCGGGCCCGGGCCGAGCTGGCCGCCTTCGACGAGGCAGCCACCGGCGCCGAGCGGGACCGGGCCCGCGCCCACCAGCGCGAGGTGGAGCTCGCGGGCGACATCGCGGGCACCAGGCGCGCGATCGAGCAGATGGAGGCCGAGACGGCCCGGCTGCGTGCCCAGGCCACGACCGTCGAGGCCCGCCGAGCCGAGGTGGCCGGCCAGCTCGCCGCCATGCAGGGCGAGATCGCCGAGCTGGAAGCGGGCGAGACCGCCCTGGACGAGGTGCTCGCAAAGGTCCAGGAGGCGCGCGACCGTCAGGCCGCCGAGCGTGCCCGGCTCGCCGCGGAGGAGCGCCGGCTCGAGCGCGAGCGCAGCGCCGTGCACGCCCGCCGCCAGGCGTTCGAGGCGACCGCCCGCGCCGCCGGTGGGGACGCGCTCAGCGCCCTCCAGCGGGCGGGGACGGCCGGGGTCCTCGGCCCTCTCGCACCGTCCCTGTCGGTGGACGCCGGCTACGAGGCGGCGGTGGCCGCCGCGCTCGGCCCCGACGCCGACGCCATCCTGGTCCAGGCGCCCGGCACGGCGGCCACGGCCGCCGCCGTGCTGCGGGACTCCGGCAGCGGCCGGGCCATCCTCCTCCACCCCGGTGCCGAGCCCGGCGGCGAGGGCGACGGCCCGCTGCTGTCGGGCCGGGTCCGGGCCAGCGGCGCCGCCGGCGAGGTGGCCAGGCGGCTGCTCGCCGGCGTGCTCGTGGCCGCCGACCTCGGCGAGGCGATGGCGCTGGCCGAGCGCCACCCCGGCTGCCGTGTGGTCACCCGGGCGGGGGAGCTGGTGGCGCCCGGGCGGGTCGAGGGCGGCCAGGTCCCGGAGGCGAGCGGCCTGGCCGCCCGCCGTGCCGCCGACGAGGCCGCCTTGCGTGAACGACAAGCGGAGACGGCGCTGGCCGCGCTCACCACCGGGCTGCGCGCGGCAGAGCGCGCCCTCGAGCCGCTCGAGGCCGACGTCGACGCGGCGGCCGCGGCCATCCGGGACTCCGACGCACGCGTCTCCGGCGTCACCGAGCGCCTCGCCCTGGTGGACAAGGAGCTCCACCGGCTCGAGCGCGAGGCGGCCGCGGTCGCCGCCCGGCTCGGCGAGCTGGCCGCGGGAGCGGGCGGCGCCGCCGGCCGGCTGGCTGGCGCCGAGGCCCGGCTCGCCGCCCTGAAGGCCGAGCGCCAGGGCGCCCCAGCGCCCGACCCGGCCGCCCGCGAGCCCCTGGCCGACGCGATCGAGCAGGCCCAGCAGGCCGCCACCACTGCCCGGGTGGCCGCCGCCGCGGTGGGCGAGCGCCGCCGCCTGCTGGCCGACCGCGAGCGGGCCCTGCGCGCCCAGGCGGCGGCCGAGGCCGAGGCGGCCGAGCGCCGCGCCCGCGCCCAGGCCCAGCGCCTGGCCGGCGCCGGCCGCGCCGCCGAGGCGGCCCGGCTGGCCGGGACCGTGCTGGGCCGGCTCGAGGGGTCGCTGGCCGCCGCCACCGCCGAGCGGGACCGCCTGGTCGAGGTGGTCCGCCGCGCCCGCGCCGAGCTCGGCGAGGCCCAGGCCCGGCTGCGCTCCGCCCGCGCCGCCCTCGACGACCACCAGGCCGCCACCCGGGCAGGCGACTCGGCCCGGGTGGAGGCCCGGCTGCGCGCCGAGGATCTGGCCAGGCGGCTGGTCGAGGAGTACGCCGTCGACCCAGAGGACGCCCTGCGGGAGTACCTGCCCGACGAGCACGGGCTGGCCTCGGACAGCCTGCCCGAGGGCGACCCGCGCCGGCTGCCCGACGCCGAGCTGCGCCGCGTCGCCACCGCCCTGGAGCGGCGCCTCACCCTGCTCGGCCGGGTCAACCCGCTCGCCCTCGAGGAGTTCAACGCCATGGAGGAGCGCTACGCGTTCCTGTCCGGCCAGCTCCAGGACCTCAAGGAGAGCCGGCGCGACCTGCTCAAGGTCGTCAAGGCAGTCGACGAGCGGGTCCGCGAGGTCTTCGCCGAGGCGTTCGCCGACGTCGCCCGCGAGTTCGAGCGCACCTTCGCCCTGCTGTTCCCCGGTGGCGAGGGTCGGCTCGTGCTCACCGACCCTGAGGACCTGCTGAACTCCGGCGTCGAGGTCGAGGCGCGGCCGCCGGGCAAGCGGGTGCGCCGGCTGTCGCTGCTCTCCGGCGGCGAGCGCAGCCTGGTCGCGCTCGCCTTCTGCTTCGCGATCTTCCGGGCCCGCCCGAGCCCCTTCTACGTCCTCGACGAGGTCGAGGCGGCGCTCGACGACGTGAACCTGCAGCGCTTCCTCGACCTGCTCGACGACACACGCGAGCACGCCCAGCTCCTGGTCGTCTCGCACCAGCGACGCACGATGGAGGCGGCCGACGCCCTCTACGGGGTGTCGATGCAGGACGGCGGGGTCAGCAAGGTGGTCAGCCAGCGGCTGCGGGAGGACACGCGCTGGCCGGCCGGGTCGCGCGAGGACGCGCGCTGGCCGGCCGGCGCGCGTCCGGCCCCTGCCCGCCCGGCCCGCCGACCGGCCCCTGCCCGCCCGGCCGGTCAGCGCCCGCCCCCCGCCGGGCCACGGGTGGCCGAGCCGGAGGCGGACGCCATCGTGCTCGACGACGAGCCGGACCCGACCGGTGCCTCCCAGCCTGGGCGAAATGGTGGCAACCTGGGCGGCGGGGGAACCCCGACGGTGGGAACCGGGGACGCCGTCGCCCCGGTGGAGGTGAGGTAGTGGAGGCTGTGCTCGTCGCTGCCGCGGTGATCCTCGTGGTGGCCCTGGTCGCCGTGGTGCCGCTGGTCGCAGGGCGTCGTCGCCGGCACGATCCCGGTGGTGGCACCCGGGTACTCGACCGCGAGCCGGGCGTCGGCGACGACGCCGGGTCACCCCCACCCCCGACACGCTCGGTCACCGACGTCATCCTGCCCGAGGACCGGCCCGCCGTTACTGCGGTCGACCAGGCGACCCGGCCAGAAGCCCCCGAGCTGGAGGAGATCGCCCCCAGGCGGCGGTTCCGCGAGCGGCTGGGCCGGTCCCGCACCGCGTTCTCCCGGGGCCTGTCGGGCCTGATCGCCCGGGGGGCCGACGACGAGGAGGCCTGGGAGGAGCTCGAGGAGGCGCTGATCGGCGCCGACGTAGGCGTGGCCACCACCGCCGAGCTCGTCCAGCGGCTGCGGGCGCGGGCCAAGGCGGCCAGGGCCGCCGGCCCGGAGCTGCGTGCCCTGCTCCGGACCGAGCTGCTCGACGCGGTCGGCACCGCCGACCGCACCCTCGCCCTCGACCTGCTCGAGGAGAGCGAGCGGCCAGGGATCGTGCTGGTCGTCGGCGTGAACGGCACCGGCAAGACCACCACCTGCGGCAAGCTCGCCCTGGCCCTGTCCGAGGAGGGCAAGCAGCCGGTCCTGGCCGCGGCCGACACCTTCCGCGCGGCAGCCACCGAGCAGCTCGCCCTCTGGGGCGACCGCGTCGGCGCCCCGGTCGTCGGCCACCAGCAGGGCGCCGACCCGACCGCGGTCGCCTTCGACGGCCTGGCCTCGGCCCGGGCCAGGAAGGCCGACGTGCTCCTGGTCGACACCGCCGGGCGCCTCCACACCAAGACCAACCTGATGGAGGAGCTCAAGAAGATGCGCCGGGTCCTGGACCGCGACGGCGGCAACGTCCGCGAGGTCCTGCTCGTGCTCGACGCCACCACCGGCCAGAACGGCCTCGCCCAGGCGAGGCAGTTCGCCGAGGCCGTCGGGGTGACCGGGGTCGTGCTCACCAAGCTGGACGGCACCGCCAAGGGCGGGATCGTCGTCGCGGTCCAGCGCGAGCTCGGCATCCCGGTCAAGCTCGTCGGCCTGGGTGAGGGCGCCCACGACCTGGCACCCTTCGACCCCGAGGCCTTCGTCGACGCTCTCCTGGCCGAGGAGCCCTGACCCAGGCTCGGGCCATCGACGGCCTGGCCGCGGTCGAGGGGGGCCAGGCCGTGGGCGGCGCCACCGGGTCAACCCCACCCCGGTCCCGCCGATACGACAGATGTGTCCAAGCACCGGCGCGCGAGCGCGCGCCCCGTCGACCCGCACCGTGATGCCGTGCCCGGCACCCCCGCGCGCCCCGTCGACCCGCGCCGTGATGCCGCGCCGGCCGTCTGCGCCGACGAGCTCGAGCGCGCCAACCAGGAGCTGGGCGCGCGCAGCCAGCGCGACGCCGACCTCATGGCGGTGCTCTCCCGTGACGTCGGGCAGCCCCTGACGTCGATCGTCGGGTACGCCGAGATGGCGATCGACGAGTGGGAGGCGATCCCCGACGAGCTCAAGCTCGACTGGGTCGACCGGATCCACGTGCAGGCGCGCCGCCTCGGCGAGCTGGTCGATGACATCCTGGCCATGTACCGCCTGGACGCCGGCGCCGTGCAGGCCCGTCGAGTGCCCGTCCTGCTCGACCTGGCGGTCGACCAGGCCCTCCGCGCGGTGCCGCAGCTCGCCGGGGCCACAGCCCGTCCCACCACCCGGGTCGCCGCCCTGGCCGACCCTGCCCACCTGCAGCAGATCCTTGTCAACCTCCTCGCCAACGCGGCCGAGCACGGGCGGCCCCCGGTCCAGGCCGACGCCAGGGAGACCGGCGACGGCTGGGTCGAGCTGCGGGTGCGCGACCACGGCGAGGGGGTGCCCCCCGAGTTCGTCCCGAGGCTGTTCGACCGCTTCGCGCGCGTCGCCACCGGTCCGGCGGCCACCGTGAAGGGGACCGGCCTGGGCCTGTTCATCGCCGAGCGCCTGGCCGAGGCCAACGGCGCCACCCTCCGGTACGAGCCCAACGTGCCGGCCGGCTCCTGCTTCACGCTCAGGCTGGAAGCCGTCCGCCCGCGCCGGCTCGCCCCGCCTGGCACCCCCGCCGGCGGCCTGGCCGGCACCCGGCCCTGAGCTCGGGGCCTCAGCCGGCCCGGGATGCCGGCGGCGCGGGCTGGGCCGGGCGGGCCGGCGCGGGCCTGGGCCGCGACCGGGCCGGCTCCGGCTGCCGGCCCGGCAGGCGCACCACGAAGGTGGCGCCTCGGTCGGGCGCCGACTCGACCTGGATCGAGCCGCCCAGGGCGGTCACGAGCTGGCGGGTGATCCACAGGCCGAGCCCCATGCCGGCGCGGTGGCCGGGCGAGGCACCGACCTGCCGGAAGCGTTCGAACACGTGGGCCAGCTCCGCCCCCGGGATCCCCGGGCCCTGGTCGCACACCTCGATCACCAGGTCGGAGCCGTCCCGCCGCGCGGTCACCCAGACCGGGCTGCCGCCGCCGTAGCGGAGCCCGTTGTCGACCAGGTTGCGCACCACCTGGGCCAGCCGGTCGGGGTCGGTGACCACGATCGGCAGGTCGTCGGTCAGGTCCAGCTCCACCCGGGAGGGCTCGGTCGGCCACTCCTCGGCGTACTCGGTCAGGAGCTTGGCCGGGTCGTGCTCGCCCATGACGATGTCGAGCTTGCCCGCCTCCATCCGGGACGCGGCCAGCAGGTCCTCGACCAGCCGGCTCAGGCGTGCGGTCTGCCGGTCGATCACCTCGGTGAACCTGCGCCGCTCACGCGCGTCGAGCTCCAGGTCGGGCCGGAGCAGCGTGCGGGCGAAGCCGTGGATCACCGTCAGCGGCGTGCGCAGCTCGTGCGAGGTCATGGCGACGAAGTCGTCCTTCAGCCGGTCCAGCTCGTGGAGGCGGGCGAGGGTGGCCGCCTCCCGGTCGGCCAGCCGCGCGCGCTCCAGGACCACTGCGAGCTGGTCGGCGAGCCGCTGGAGCCGGTCGAGGTCGGCATGGTCGTACCGGTGGGGGGTGGACGACTCGACGTTGACCACCCCGATGACCCGCTCGCCGATGCGTAGCGGCACGCAGATCTCTGACCGCGGACCGGGGACCACCGCGAAGTAGTCGGGGTGCTCGGCCGGGTCGCCGAGCAGGATCGGCCGACCCAGTTGGGCGACCTGGCCGACGATGGTGCCCGGGCCGGTCACCACGATCGCCGCGCCAACCTGCCCCGGCCAGTCCCCGAGCGACGAGCTGCAGCGCAGCAGCCCGGGCCGGTCGAGCAGGAAGACCGCCATCGCCTCGTAGTCCATGGTCCTGGCGATCGCGTCGGTCATCGAGCGCAGCACCTCGTCGAGGCTGCCCTTGTCGGCCACCCCGGCCAGGACGATCGTGGAAAACGCCTGCTGCTCCAGGCGCGCCTCCCGTTCCCGCTCCACGGCGGCCGCCAGCTGGGTGGTTTGCTGGGTCATCGCCTGCTCACCGCGGCCGAGCGCCCGCTCCACCGCGATCATGACCGCGGTGATCGCGACCAGGTTGAGGACGCGCACCAGCGAGCCGTCGTAGGCCGACGGCACGGGCAGTCCGCTCCGCCGCATGGCGGTCTCGGCCAGCACCGCAGCTACCGCGAACGCGCCACCCGCCACCGCCGCGGGCCCGCCCGCGGCAAGCGCCCCCTCGATCGGCAGCCAGCCGAGCATGAAGTAGCCGCCGACCGGCTGCCGGCTCATTCCCAGGACGGCCAGCAGCACGAACAGCCCGTCCAGCGCGAGCAGGACCCAGCCCAGGCGGCGCACAGTCCCGGTCCGCCCGGCGGCCAGCGCCCGCTGCTGGACCAGGTTGGCGCCGAGCACCGGCACGGCACTGAGCATCGCCAGCAGCAGCAGCGGGCTCCGCTCGCGGGCGAGTTGGACGAGGAGGAGCGCCGAGACGACCCCGATCCCGACCCAGCGGCCGACCACCAGCGCCGCAGCCCGCTTGGCCGACGCCGAGACCCTTCCTGGCGTGTCCGCCATCCGCCCCTCCACCGACTCGCGTCCCCCGACCGATCCTGGCGGGCCTTGCGGTCCCGCCCGTCTCCTGGCAGGCCTTGCGGTCCCGCCCGTCCCGGCCACCGCTGGGATGCGCCCGCGAAACGCTACCACCATCCCCGCCGCCCGCCCTCCCCCGCAGCCCCGCTTGGGGATGGTGCAACCATGATCGGCGCAAGGCCCACTATGCTTGTCGACGTCGTCGATCAGCCCTTCCATGGAAAAGGATGCACACCCGTGTTCGACACCCTCTCCGACCGCCTGCAGGACGTCTTCTCCAAGCTCCGGGGCCACGGGCGGCTCTCGGAGGCGCAGGTCGACGCCGCCCTGCGTGAGGTGCGCCTCGCCCTGCTCGAGGCAGACGTCAACTTCAAGGTCGTCAAGGACTTCATCGGCCGCGTGCGCGCCCGGGCCGTCGGCGAGGAGGTCACGCGCAGCCTCACCCCGGCCCAGCAGGTCATAAAGATCGTCCACGAGGAGCTCGTCACCACCCTCGGCGGGCGCAACGAGCCGCTCACCTTCGCCCCCAGGCCCCCCACGGTGGTGCTGCTCGCCGGGCTCCAGGGCTCGGGCAAGACCACAACGGCGGCCAAGCTCGCCCGCTGGCTCGCGGGCAAGGGCCGCAAGCCACTGCTGGTCGCCTGCGACCTGCAGCGCCCCGCCGCGGTCAAGCAGCTCCGGGTGCTCGGCGAGCAGGCCAAGGTGCCCGTGTACGCGCCCGAGGACGGCTCCGGGCCCGGCGGGGTGGCGGGTGGGGTCGGAGGATCGGCCGACCCGGTCGCGGTCGCCCTGGGCGCCCGCGCCGAGGCCGAAAGGGCCGGCCGCGACGTCGTCATCGTCGACACCGCCGGCCGGCTCTCCATCGACACCGAGATGATGGCCCAGGCCGCCGCCATCAAGGACGCCGTCGCGCCCACCGAGGTCCTGCTCGTCGTCGACGCGATGACCGGCCAGGACGCGGTGCAGACGGCCGTCGCGTTCCAGGAGGGCGTCGACGTCACCGGCGTCGTCCTCTCCAAGCTCGACGGCGACGCCCGTGGCGGCGCCGCGCTCTCCATCCGCACGGTCACCGGCCGTCCCATCAAGTTCGCCACCACCGGGGAGAAGCTCGGCGACTTCGACGCCTTCCACCCCGACCGGCTCGCCGGCCGCATCCTCGGCATGGGCGACGTGCTCACCCTCATCGAGCGGGCCGAGGAGCTGGTCGACCGCCAGCAGGCCGAGGACATGGAGCGCAAGCTCCGCCAGGCCAGCTTCACCCTCGAGGACTTCCTCGACCAGCTCCAGCAGGTCAAGCGCATGGGCCCTCTCAACCAGGTCCTCGGCATGCTGCCCGGCATGAGCCAGCAGCTCAAGGGGGTCGAGGTCGACGACCGCGACCTGGCCAGGGTGGAGGCGATCATCCGCTCCATGACCCCGCGCGAGCGCGCCAACCCCAAGATCCTCAACGGGTCCAGGCGGGCCCGCATCGCGCGCGGCTCGGGCACCACCACCCAGCAGGTCAACGCGCTGGTCAAGCAGTTCGACGAGGCCCGCAAGATGATGAAGCAGCTCGCCGCCATGAGCCCCAAGCGGCTGCGCAAGATGGGCCTCGGCCGCTGAGATGTCCGCGCTCCTGCACGACGGGCGCGGTTGGCACTACACTCTGCGGCTGTCGTCCCACGTCGACCGCCGTGTGCCGGATGTGGGATGGTCCCGGACGCCACCAGGCAGACGAACGGGGAACGGCAGACCCACCGGGACGGGCGGGCCACCCCGAGAAGGAGCACATCCCAGCATGGCCGTGAAGATCCGCCTCATGCGCATGGGCATGAAGAAGGCGCCGACCTACCGCGTCGTCGTCGCCGACTCGCGCAGCCCCCGCGACGGCCGCTTCATCGAGAACATCGGCACCTACAACCCCGCCACCGAGCCGTCCAGCATCCAGATCGACACCGACAAGGCGCGCGCCTGGATCGCCAAGGGCGCCCAGCCCACCGAGGCGGTCGCCAACCTCCTCGCCGTCGCCGGGGTCGAGGGCATCGCCGAGAAGAAGGCAGCCGCCAAGGCGCTGCGGGCCAAGCGGTACGCGGCCACGGCCGGGCCCAAGAAGCGCTCCTGATGGCGACCCCGGCGAGGGCTGCCCGGCCGCCCCTGGGCGTGCCGACCCTGGAACGTCCAGGGGCGACCCAGGCGAGGGCTGCCCGGCCGGCGCCGGGCTCCCGTGGCGTCCAGGCTGCCGCGCTCCCGTGGCGTCCAGGCTGCGGCGACGTCCATGCCGGCGAGGCGCCGGCCGGGTCCGGCGAGGCGTCGACCGGTCCGGCGAGGCGCCGGCCGGGCAGGCGTCCGGAGGGGGGCCACTAGCCCGATGCGCGACGTCGTCGCCTATCTCGCCCGCGCCCTCGTCGACGACCCCGAGCGGGTCACCGTCGAGGAGTTGCGGGGCAGCCGCGGGGTCACCTACGAGGTGCGCGCCGCCCCCGCCGACGTCGGCAAGCTGATCGGGCGGGGCGGGCGCACCATCAAGGCCCTGCGACGCCTGGTCAGAGCCGTCGCCCCGCTGCCCGGCGCCCTGGGTGCCGGGGTCCAGGCGAGCCGCGTCGAGGTCGAGGTCCTGGCCGAGGGCGAATGACCGAGGTCCCGGCCCGGCTCGTGGTCGGCCGGGTGCTCCGCCCCCACGGTGTGCACGGGGAGGTCACCGTCGAGGTCCTCTCCGACGCGCCCGGGCGGTTCGCGCCCGGCAGCGAGCTCGCCCTCGGCGACCCCGGCACCGGGCACGCCACCGGCACCGGGCACGCCACCGGCACCGGCCTGCGCCCCCTGGTCGTGGCCGCCGCCCGCCGCCACCACGGCCGCCTGCTGCTCACCCTCGACGGGGTCGACGACCGCGACGCCGCCGACAGCCTGCGCGGCGGCCTGCTCTCCATCCCCGTGGAGGAGGCCCGCCCCCTCGAGCCCGGCGAGTTCTGGGCCCACCAGCTCATCGGCCTGCCCGTGCTCGACCGCGACGGCGAGCCCTGCGGGACCGTTGCCGACGTCCTGCCCGGCACCGCCCACGACCTGCTCTCGGTCCGGCTCCCCGACGACCGGACCGCGCTCGTGCCCGCCGTCGCCGCCCTCGTCACCGTCGACCTCGACGCCGGCCGGGTCGTCGTCGACGCCCTTCCCGGCCTGCTCGACCCCTCCTGAAGGCGGCCCCGTGCTGTTCGACGTCGTCAGCATCTTCCCGGGCTTCTTCGACTCGCCGCTGGCCACCGGCCTGCTCGGCAAGGCCGGAGAGCGCGGCCTGGTCACCGTCCGCTGCCACGACCTGCGCGCCTGGACCCACGACCGCCACCGCACCGTCGACGACGCCCCCTTCGGTGGCGGCGCCGGCATGGTCATGCTCCCAGCCCCCTGGTTCGACGCCCTCGACGACCTCACCACCGAGCCGGACGCCCCCGGACCCGCCCACGTCGTCCTGCTCGCTCCCGACGGACGCCGCTTCGACCAGCCCACCGCCGCCCGCCTGGCCCGCATGCCCCGGGTGATCCTCTGCTGCGGCCGCTACGAGGGGGTTGACGAGCGGGTCCGCACCCGCGTCGACGAGGTCCTCTCCATCGGCGACTACGTCCTCGCCGGCGGCGAGACCGCCGCTCTGGTGGTCGTTGACGCCGTCGCCCGCCTCGTCCCCGGTGTCATGGGCAACGCCGCCTCCGCCGGCGACGAGTCGTTCGCCACCCCCGACGTCCCCGCCACCCCCGCCACCCCCGGCGCCGCTGGCACCCGCGACACCCCCGACGCGGCGGGCGACCGGCTCGGCCTGCTCGAGTACCCCCAGTACACCCGCCCCGCCTCCTACCGCGGCCTCGAGGTCCCCGAGGTCCTCCGCTCCGGCGACCACGGCGCCGTCGCCCGCTGGCGCCGCGCCCAGGCCGTGGAGCGCACCCGCCTCGTCCGCCCCGACCTCCTGGCCGGCGCCGACCTCACCGACGAGGAGCACCGCCGCCTGGCCGACCTCTGAACCCGGCCGACCCGAGCACACCCGCCGAGCAGGTGGAGCGGTTCGACGCGGGCGTGTTACCCTCGCAGGTGCCGCCAGCCGACTTGTGGTGCCCACCCATGGGCACACCCCGACCCGCTGGGCCGGCACGCCTCGCGTCTCGAGCCTTTCCCAAAGGGAGCTTCACCCAATGCAGATCACCGACGCGGTCGAACGCGCACAACTGCGCGGCGACCTGCCCGACTTCCGTCCCGGCGACACCGTCAAGGTCCACGTCAGGGTCGTCGAAGGCGCCCGGGAGCGCATCCAGGTCTTCCAGGGCTTCGTGCTCCGCCGCCAGGGAGGTGGCCTGCGCGAGACGTTCACGGTCCGCAAGGTCTCCTTCGGGGTCGGCGTCGAGCGCACCTTCCCCGTCCACTCGCCCAGCATCGCCAGGGTCGAGCTCGTCACCCGGGGCGACGTCCGCCGGGCCAAGCTCTACTACCTGCGCGACCGGACGGGCAAGGCCGCCAAGATCAAGGAAAAGCGCTCCGCGCGAGCATGAGGCGACCCGTCACCAGCGACACCGGCGACCAGGCCGACGGCCCCGGCGGCGCAGACGCCGCCGAGGCCCGCACGCCTGCACGTGACAAGCCGGCCGGCCCGCTCGCGGTCGTCCGTGAGACCGCCGTCCTCATCGTCCTCGCCGTGCTGCTCGCCGTCATCTTCAAGACCTTCCTCATCCAGGCTTTCTACATCCCCTCCGGCTCGATGGAACCCACCCTCGACATCTCCGACCGCGTCCTCGTCGAGAAGGTCACCTACCGGTTCGGCGAGGTCGAGCGCGGCGACGTCGTCGTCTTCGTCCACAACGACCCCAGCCTCGACACCCCTCAGCCCAACCCAGTCGCCAGGTTCTTCATCGGCCTGGGCCAGGCCGTCGGCGTCACCCCACCCTCCGACCGCGACTTCATCAAGCGGGTCGTGGGCGTCCCCGGTGACAAGCTCTCCTGCTCGGGCGGCAGGCTCTACCGCAACGGCTCCCCCACGGACGAGCCCTACCTGCTCGGCGACGCCACCACCGACTGCTCGCCCAGCACCGTCCCCGAGGGCAAGCTGTTCGTCATGGGCGACAACCGCAACAACTCCCAGGACTCCCGCGTCTTCGGCCCCATCGACCGTTCCAGCGTCGTCGGGCGCGCCTTCGTGCGCATCTGGCCGTTCAACCGTGGCGGCTGGCTTCGCCGCGACCGCTGAAAGCCGGACCCATGCCCCCAACCCATCCCAACCGATCAGCCGACCTCGCGCGGATCGCACCCTTCGCGCAGTAGGCTACTCAACGTGCTTGCCTCCGCAGTGTTCGAAGACCGCCTCCGCGACGCCGGCTTCGGCCGCGTCGCCGGGGCGGACGAGGCGGGCAGGGGCGCCCTCGCCGGGCCGCTCGTGGCCGCCGCCGTCGTCCTGCCCGCCGGCCACGCCATCCACGGGCTCGCCGACTCCAAGCTTCTCACCCCGGCCCGCCGCACCGAGCTCGCCGCCCAGATCGAGCAGGCCGCCCTGGCCATCTCCGTCGCCCGCGTCAGCCCAGAGCGGATCGACGCCCACGGCCTCCACCGCTGCAACCTCGCGCTGCTCGCCCGGGTGCTGCGCACCCTCCCCGGCGGCTACGACTACGCCTTGGCCGACGGCTTCCCCATCCCGCGCATGCCAGCCCCCGTCCTCGGCGTCCGCAAAGGCGACCAGGTCGTGGCCTGCGTCGCCGCCGCCTCCATCATCGCCAAGGTCACCCGGGACCGCATCATGACCCGGGCCGCCCGCCGCTACCCCGGCTACGGGTTCGAGCGGCACAAGGGATATGGGACGGATGAGCACTGGGCGGCGCTGCGCGCACTCGGCCCGACGGCCTACCATCGCTACTCCTTCGCGGGCGTGGCCGCGCCCTGGGTCGCCCACCCGCCGGAGGAAACGAACCACCAGCCCGCACAGGAGGGGCGATGAGCGCCGAGGACCTCGAGAAGTACGAGGCGGATATCGAGCTGCAGCTCTACCACGAGTACCGCGACGTGCTCAGCATGTTCCAGTACGTCGTCGAGACCGAGCGGCGCTTCTACCTCGCCAACAAGGTCGACCTGAAGATCCGCAACGAGGACACCGACGTGTACTTCGACCTCATCCTGCACGACGCCTGGGTCTGGGACATGTACCGGTCTGCCCGCTTCGTCACCAAGGTCCGCGTCGTCACCTTCAAGGACGTCAACATCGAAGAGCTCATCCGCAAGGAAGAACTGTGACCACCGCGGAGGCCTGACGCCCATGGGGTTCAACGCCACCCGCCGCTACCGCGACAAGAAGCCAGTCGACATCGCCATCCTGGTCGCCGCCATCGTCATCATCGGCGGCCTGGTCGCCTGGGTCCTGGCCGCCGGCGGCAACTGACCGCCGACCGTCCACAACCTGCCGCCGGCCATCCGCAACCTGGCCGCGAGCCGTCCACAACCTGGCGGCCGTCCACAACCTGGCCGCCGGCCATCCGGCGGGCCCGCTCCGGCGGTACGGTCCGGCCGTGCCCAGCCAGCCGCCCCCGCCCGATCCCCGCGCCGACCTCGGCCGCCGCGGCGAGGCCCTCGCCTGCGACCACCTCGCCGGCACCGGCCTCACCGTCCTCGCCCGCAACTGGCGCTGCCGGGCCGGCGAGATCGACGTCGTCGCCGCCGGCCCCGGCCTGCTCGTGTTCTGCGAGGTCAAGACCCGCCGAGGCAGCGCCTACGGCACCCCGGCCGCCGCCGTCACCCCCCGCAAGCAGGCCCGCCTGCGCGCCCTGGCCGCCGCCTGGCTGGCCGCCACCGAGCACCCGCCCAGCCGGGTCCGCTTCGACGTGGTGACCATCACCTGGCCGCGGGGCGCTGCACCCGTCCTGGAGCACCTTGAAGGGGCCTTCTGACAGTCCTGCCTTCTGAGGTGACCGTTGCTCGTGGATGTGAAGCTCCGGGCTATGGTGTTTGCTGTGGTGTGTTGCCAGTGACCGACCGGGGGCCGGCTGATCGTCTGTGCGTAGGCGATCGCGTCAGAACGTGAACACCTGGTAGCCCTCGGCAACCAGCGTGGCGACCGTGTGGTGCTGCCCGTCGCCGCCCACGACCGGTACGCCTAGACGTTTGGCGGCCTCCGCCGACCCGAACCGTGTCGTCGTGCAGAAGTCGCACGCGCCGCGGATCGTGTCGCGGACCTCGTCGAACAGGCCGCCGTAGTTCCGCGAGAACTGGTCGTACCGCGAGTCGAAGGCCGCCAGCCACGTGACGCCGATGCCGTGGAACCAGATCGTCACGTCCTCGCCCGCCTTCTTGAACTCCTTGGCCGCGGAGAGCGCGTGGACCATGCGGCCCTGGCCGCCCGGGTTTCCCTCGCTGTGCTCCGACATCACGACGATCGCGTACCTCGCCACCGGGTGCTCCTTCCGCTCTGCCGGCCGGGTCGGCCGGACCCATCATGCCTCGCCGATACAACCGCCCGCACGAGCGGAACTCATCGCCGAACCCGCCGGTGGTTCTGCGGCCTGGACGTCAAGGCTGGAGGGTCTGCGGCAGCCCGAACCGGTAGAATAGCTCGGAAATCCCGAACCGTGTCACCGAAGCGACCGTTGCACCGCGGATCGAGAGCACCAGAACGGCGTGCGCCTGGTGGACGCCGGTCGCAGGGTCTTCGAGGTACAGGGCGATCGCCGGCTGACGGTTCGCGCGGGTCTCCACGGCTCGGAATCGGTCCAGGTGGCCGTCGCCCGGGCCGGTGCGCAAGAACGACGCGATCGCTTCACGGCCCACCAGACGCACCGGCGTCGGCGGCATCGTCAAGAGCGCGTCCTCAGCAAGCAGCCGGACCAGCGCCGACACGTCCGCGGCCTGCCAGGCCGCGCTGAAGCGCCGCACAAGCGAGCGTTCGACGGTCGCTGTGGCGGGGGCGTGGACCCGCGTGATCCGCCCGGCTCGGCGTTCCCGCTCACACGTTGAGCGCGCTCGCTGCAGCGCACTGTTGACGGCGGCGACGCTGGTGCCGAGCAGGTCGGCAACCTCGGCAGCTGGGAAGCCGAACACGTCGCGCAGCAGCAGCACGGCGCGCTGCCGGGCCGGCAGCAGCTGGACGGCGACGACGAACGCCAGTTCGACTGTCTCGCGCCGCTCCACGACGGCCTCGGGTCCCTGCTGCGGGGCGTGGTTCAGGTCGAGCAGTCGGTCGGGATACGGGTCGAGGTGGACGGCGTCACCCTCGACGCGCTTGGGCGCACGGGCCGCTTCGAACCCTTGGAGGGAAACCTCGGCGCGCCGTGTTCTGCGCGCCAGTGCCGAGAGACAGACGTTGGTGGCGATGCGATACAGCCACGCCCGCAGCGGCTGGCGGGGCTGGAATCGTCCGAGGTGGCGCCACGCACGCAGCAGGGTGTCCTGGAGTGCGTCATCGGCGTCCTGCACGGTCCCCAGCATCCGGTAGCAGTGCACGTGCAGCTCCCGCTGGAGCGGAGCCGTCAGGCGTTCGAACGCGCGCTGGTCTCCGGCGCGGGCGGCCGCGAGCACGCCACGATCGTGATCGGTCGTCGCGGGCGGGAGGATCGCGCGGCTCATCGCGGGCGCTCGGCTCCCAGTGCGCTGGTACCAGGATCACGGTCGCGTTCCAACATCGTCCCCGCATCGTCCCACCATCGCGCCGGCCGTGCGTCTGTCCCCGGCCGGCCGAGCGCAGTGGTGACCAGGGGACCGCCGGCCTTGGCGATACCGGGTAGGCTTCGGGCCGGCTGCTCGGGGCCGAGGCGCTGGTAGGGCTCTACGTCCCCAAAACGTGGGGAGGAGCCTCGCGGTCTTGCCATCGGGGAGGTCGCCGGCGGTATCCCCTCCCTTGCCCGGGACCGCCGCTACGGATGGTGTCGTCGCGGGCCGTACTTCTGTCGGTACGCTCGAGGACCCAGACCGGTGGCCTGGGTGAACGCGCGTCGGAATGCTGTCGGGTCGCCGTAGCCGACTTGGGCTCTGAGGTGGTCGACGGGGTCGGTGGTCGTTTCGAGCAGTCGCTTGGCCGCCTCGATGCGGATCCTCTGAAGGTAGCCGCGGGGCGTCTGGCCGGTGGCCGTCTTGAAGCGACGGTTGAGCGTGCGGATGCTGACGCTGGCGTGGGCGGCCAGCCCGTCCACCGAGACGCCTGCCGCCAGGCCAACCCGTCAGCGATGGTCCCGCCACGTTCCCCACCGCGTGGTTCACCCATCGCCAGCACGCGCTCGACTGGCTGAGAGACGAATGATGGCGCTCACCGCCGCCGCGCTGGTCGCGATGGTCCTCAGCTTCGTCGTCTTCGCCACCGCGGCCGCCTGGTATGCGGCGCCCAGGATGCGGGCTGTGGCTCTCGGCGCTGCCATCACCCCCCTGCTGTGGATCCACGCCTTCCGCCACGTCGCCCTGCAGCTGTTCTCGGCGCAGGAGTTCGGCTTTGCCATCCCGGACCTCACCCGCGACGAGATCGTCTACGGGGACCTGGTCGGAATGGTGCTGGCCCTCGCAACGCTGTATGCCCTGCGCTATCGGTGGCGCTTTGCGATTCCTCTGGCATGGGTGTTCGTGGTGGCAACGGTGATCGACCTCAGCAACGCCGCGCTCATGGGCATACGCGAGGACCTGTTCGACAAGGCAGCCGATGTTTCGTGGCTGATCCTGACCTTCTACGTCCCGGGTCTGTGGGTCAGTGTGGTCCTGGTGGCGTGGCGGCTGTGGACGCGGGAGGAGTCTGGCAGTCGCACCCTCCGGTGAGGCCTCGACCGGTGCCGTTCCGGTGAGCATCTCCACGTTGGCGATCGGGGACCTCGCGGTCGGCCGGGGCCTTGGACGGCCTGGCTTGGACGCCCGTCGGCGGCGGCCAACGGGTCGGACCGGACCACAAGGTCCACCGGCAGGAGCACCAGCGCGGTACGTCGGCGTACTGGGAGTGGCGCACCTTGATGCCGTGCCGTGCGGCAAGCTGCCCGACCACGAAGAAGCCGAGCATTCTCGCGCTCGTCAACTCCACGACCGGAGAATTGACCATGTGCTCGTTGGCATGGGCGAGCTGCCAGGCGGCGGACGACACCGAGGAGCTCGTGCCGGGCCACCTCGCCGATGGCGTCTTTGAGACCGCGAGCGGCACGATGAGCGAGCGGGCCGTGACCAGCGACAAGCCGATCGCGAGCCCGACCGTGGTGGCCAGCAGCACGCCGTACAACAGCGCACGCCGCTTGGCGTTGGCCTCCAGGGTCGAACTGGTGGCGATGATGTAGGCGCTGACCCGCTGTTCGACCTGGCGCAGCCGGTCACGGCAAAGACCGCCAAGCCCAGCAGCGGCACGATCAGCGTGAAGGCGAATCTCGACCGGATCGGCACGTTATGCAGCACGCTTGTCCCTGACCGTTGTCGCTCGGCTGGCCGTCGGCCTCCCACGCCCGGTCGGACGCAGGCGGACCCCTGCTGATTGCACCGGGATGGGGGTGGGTCGCGCGTGCGCGAACGGAAGGATTCCATCGGCAACATGGCGTCGAGCCTCGGCGCATGTCGGCGGTCAATGCACGCCGCGGCCCGCCGCGGTGAGTTCGGGACTATGCGCCCTGGGTGGGTTGAGGCACGCCGCCGGGGTCGGGGCCGGGGTCGCCCCCGGCGGCGGCGACCTGCAGTCGGTCGAGGTAGTCGTCCCAGCCGCGGCGGACGGGGACGACGCCGGGCGGCGGCACGTGGTCTTGGGTGAGCCGGACCAGCGTGTCGTCGCCGTCGGGGATGAGGTCAGTCTGGACGAGGGTGGAGCCCGGCGGGATCGGGTGGTCTGGGATCTCAAAGCCCCAGGTGAAGACGACCCGGCGGTACGGCTCGACCTCCACGAACTGGCCGCTGGCGGTGACCCCCGCTCGGATGTGGACCCGGTAGATACCGCCGGGGCGGGGGGTCGAGCTCGGCCTGGGTACCCTGCCAGCGCACCCACTTGTCAGGCTCGGTAAGGAACCCGAACACCGTCTGTGGGGTGGCCTTGACCCACCGCTCCACGACCACTGGTGGGCTCACCGCCGGCCCGCCTGGCGTCCCGTCTGGTCGGCCTCGGCCACCTCGGCCAGCCGGTCGAGGTCCTGACGCCACATCGCCTCGAGCATCGGCGCCAGCCGCGCCAGTGCATCCCGGTTCGCCCGGTACATCCGGCGTTTGCCGTCCGGTCTGACGGTGACCAGCCCGGCCTCGCGCAGCACGCCGAGATGCAGCGACACAGCGGCGAAGCTGACCGGGAACCGCGAGGCCACCTCGCCCACGCTCAGCTCCCGGTCCCACAGCAGCCGCAGGATCTCCCGGCGGCGCGGCTCGACGACGACCTGCAGCATGTCCACGCGGACATTCTAGCGATGACTTGAACGTAAGGCACGACGCGCGATACGCTTCAGTCACCACTTGAACGACTGGGAGGAGTCTCCATGGCACGGATCGTCTTCGAGGTCGACATCGCAGCCGACGCCAGCCCGATCGTGGCCGCCCTCGGCACCGAGCAGGGCATCGCGTCGTGGTGGACCGACGACGTCGCCTTCGCCGGCGGGGTCGGCTCGACCATGACGCTCGGCTTCCCGACCGCACCGAAGCCGTTCGCGCTGCGGGTCGCCGAGGTGGGCCCGGAGCGGGTCCGCTGGGAGTCGATCGGCGACTTCCCGCCGCACTGGGTCGGCACCCAGATCGTGTGGACGCTGTCGGCCAACCCTGACAGCGGCACCAAGCTCCATTTCGCGCACGAGGGCTGGGCCGACGACAGTGGCCCGTTCCCGATGGCGGCGTTCACCTGGGCCCACCTGCTGTTGATGCTCAGGACCTACGCCGAGACCGGCCAGGCCGCCCCCCTGTTCCGCAAGGCCTGACCGTTCAACCGGGAAGGCTTGCCGTGCTCGCCCGCGCCGGGTCCCATATCCACCGCAGTGAAGGGAAGGAGGGCAGGCGCCAATCGACGGCAGCGCCGGAGCCAGACGCCATCCACCCCGCCTCGCCAGGGGCTGGCCACCAAGCTCGACCAACTCGCCGCCGCGCTCGCCGGGCGGCCCAACCACCGGAGAGGCATGATGCGACAGACCAACCTGGCCAACGAACCGGCCGACTACCTCGCCCGCCGCGACGAGCTCCGGCTCGCCGAGATCGAGCTGATGCGCCAGCGCGAACGGGTCGCCGAACTGCGCCGCCGGCTCCCCGACGGCGCCACGGTCGACGACTACGTGTTCCAGGAGGGACCGGCCGACCTGGATGCCGGCGACACGCCGGCCCGTCCGGTGCGGCTGAGCGAGCTGTTCAGCGGTCCTCGCCGGTCGCTGGTCGTCTACCACCTGATGTACGGCAAGCGGCAGACCAGCCCCTGCCCGATGTGCACCATGTGGATCGACGGGTTCAACGGCGTCGCCCCCCACCTGGCGCAGAACGTCGACTTCGCCATCGCCGCCGCCGCCGACCCGCCGGCCCTGCGCGCGCACGCCCGCCGCCGAGGCTGGCGCAACCTGCGGCTGCTCAGCTGCGGGGACAGCACCTTCAAGTACGACCTCGGCAGCGAGGACGACCAGGGCAACCAGGACTCGACCATCTCGGTCTTCACCCGCGACGGCCACGACACCCTGCGGCACTTCTACACCACCCACCCACGCATGGCCGACGACATCGACCAGCGCGGCATCGACCTGCTCAGCCCGGTCTGGAACACCCTCGACCTCACCCCGCAGGGCCGCGGCGACTGGTACGCCGAACTCTCCTACCACAACAGAGATTGAAGGTTCGGATTCGCTGGTCGCGATTCCGCGTGCACCCGGAACCCTTGCCTGTCGGAGGCGCCCCGGCTGGTGGGGGAGCTGGCGGCCCGGGATCGTTGCCTTCAACAGCGCGTTGGAGGAGGCGCGCATCGCCGCCGCTCACCGCGCGCCTCCGTGCCGGCTTGCGCTGGTGTCCAGGCCGAGCCGGGCGGCGGCCAGCAGCACCTCGGCGCGGTCCTGGCCGACCACCAGCGACGGCGCGGGCTGGTCGGCGCAGAACAGCACCACCCCGTCGACCTCGGCGACCCAGGTGTCGCTGCCGGCTGGGTGGTGGGCGCCGACTGCGGTGGGGAAGGACCGGTCGGCTTGGAGCAGCACGACGCGATGGCCGGATGGGTCCTGGTGGGTGTGCGCCACCACCGGCAGGCCGCCCAACGCGCCCCGGCCCGAGCCGCGCCAGTGCAGGTCGCCGAGCTGCCTGGCCGGTGGCGGGTTGGGCGGGCCGCTCCAGGCCCCAATGCCGGCTTGGTAGTGGCCCAGCAGGCCCGCAATCTCCTGGTTGAGCTGGGTGACCGTGCCGCCGCGTTCAAGTCCTGATCCGCGACCGGGACGCCAAGTTCACCAGGGCGTTCGACGATGTCTGGCGCTCGACTGGTGCCGAGATCATCTGCACGCCGATTCGGGCGCCCAACGCCAACGTCGTCGCCGAACGGTGGGTCGGGACCGTCCGCCGAGAGTGCCTCGACCACCTCTTGAGTGTCTGGTGCCCTAACCGGCCGGAGCCGGGCGACCACGACCACATGGCCCGGCTTCCCATCGCGCTTGGCCTCATGGTATCTCTGCCCCGGCTACAACACCGGCCACCGCAACACAATCGGCGCGTCCGCGGCAGGGTCACCGGTCCACGGTGAGGATGCGGTCGGCGACCTCGGCGAGATCGGCGCCGGTCACGTCTGGGGCCGGAACCAGCGGGTCGAGCACCTTGCCCGGGCGGGCCACGAACGCGGTCGCGCAGCCCGCCCGTGCCGCGCCGGCCACGTCCCACGCGTGCGCCGCGATCAGCCGCACCTCGCCGACGGGCACGCCCAGCCGCTCGGCGGCCAGCAGGTACGGCTCCGGCGCGGGCTTGAGGCGGCGCACCATGTCGGCCGAGAGCACCTGCTCGAAGGAGCCGATGATGCCGGCGTGCTGCAGCTGCGCCCGGGCGACCTGCTCGGTCGAGTTGGTCAGCGCAGCCAGCCGGAACCCGCTGGCGCGCAGCCGCTCCAGCGCTGCCGGCACCTCCGGGTGCGCCGGTAGCCGGCGCAGCTGCGCGGCGATCGCGTCGCGGTCCTCCTCGCGCAGTTGCACCCCTGCTCGGCGACCATCGCGAACGCGGCCAGCGCCACGGCGCCGAACTGGCTGTAGACGCCGGTGACGGTCGCCACCAGCGCCGACTGGATCATCTGCGCGAACCACACCCGCCGCATCCCCGCGTCGCCGAAGACCCGCTCGAAGTGGGGGTCCAGGCCGGCCAGGTCCAGCAGCGTCTCGTTGACGTCGAACACCTGCACACGGCGCATGGTGACCTCCTCGAGCTGCCCGGACCACGGTAGCCTGCCCATCCTGTGGGGTCGGCAACTGAGCGGATCGCGCGATGGCGTATGACGAGGGCCTCGCCACCAGGATCCGGGACGCGATCGGCGACCGGCCGGGGCTGGCCGAGAAGCGGATGTTCGGCGGCCTCGCCTACGCCGCGTCCCTGCCGCCCAAGGCGCCGTGACCCCGCCGGGCGATCCACTCGACCCGATCGCGCTCGCCGCCGAGATCGACCGCGAGACCCGCGCGCTGCCCGACCAGGGGGTCCAGCCTGTCCGCGCGGTCCGGCGCGCCTGGTCCAGGCGCCTGCGGTCGGCGCCCGCCGAGGCGGTCGCGGACGTGGCCATGGCGCTGGTCCACCGGCAGCGGTGG
>DASYUT010000163.1 GCA_036000965.1 Actinomycetes bacterium | reverse complement strand
GCGGCCGGTGGTGTCGAAGTCGACGTTGGGGTCGGTCGTGTCGGTCCAGCTCGGCGGCATGGCCTGGGTGCCGGTCGAGACGCAGTCGTAGCCCTGCACCTGGTTGTTGGAGACCGGCGCCCCGTTCAGGATCTGGTAGGCGCCGAGATAGAACATGTAGAAGGTTGAATACTTGTCGAAGAAGAACTTCGAGCTGCCGACCAGATCCTCCGTCCCCGGCTTGACCGCGATCCAGGACTCGGAGTGGTTGGCGTCGAAGGGGCCGGGCCCGCACGTGCCGGCGAGCGGGACACGCGAGCCGGGCGGGACGGGGTAGCCGCCGCCGGTCGTCGGCGAGCTCGCCACGACGTTCGTGAACGGCGCGCTCGCGCTCCAGAGGCCACCGCCGACCCCGCTGGCGACGGGCATGGCGCCGAGCACGAGCGCGGCCGCTCCGAATGCCGCTAGCACTCCGGGCAGTCTCCTCATTGTTTCCCCCTTCCGCCCGCTTCGGTAGCACTCGGTCTACCACGGCCGCGAGGTGGCTACCAGAGGTCGGCCCTCAACACCGGCGTGGTCACACAGTCGATAGGGAGGTTGGTGGTTCTTGCCCGGTCGATCGCCTGGGCCGAGCGCCCGGTCGTCAACGCTGGGCGATGACGCTGGTTCTGGGGCTGGCACCGATGCGGTACCGTCTTGGACAGCATGAGGACCGTTCTGCTGGACCGCGCCATCAGGGCGCTCGCGGCCCTGATGTTCCTGCTCGCCCCGCTGCCGTCAGCGGTACCGGCCGCACGGGCCGACGCCGGCCTGCTGTCCCGGGAACTCGCGGCGGTGGCGCTGCCCCGCCTGGAGCAGGCCGTGCTCCGCGACGCCAGCGCGGCGTTCCACCTGCTGTCGGACCGCCGCCGTGAGCGCGGCCAGCCTCGGCCACTGCTTGTCACCGCGTTCACCGCCGCGGTGTTCGCCGGTCTCGCCCTTCGCGCGGCATTTGGCTCGCGTGCGACCGCCCGTGACCCTGGCCACCGGGGCCGGCGCGCCGTGGCCGGCCCCCGAGCGCCACCCCGTTCCCAGCGCGCCTGATTCGACCTGCCCGTCGCGCCCCCGGGCGGGGCTCGCCGCTGGGGTTCCGCGAGGGAAAGGTGACCCTACCTGCTCTGGGCTACCCGTCGGTGTTCGTCGCCACCCCTGCTCGTGGCGTTCGAGGAGCGTAGCGCCGTCACCCAAGGTCGGACGCGAGGGCCGAGCACCACGTCGCGCGCCCCTGGCGGCGGCAGGAGTCGGCGCTGCAAAGCGGACCAGCCCCCACCGCAACCCGTCCCGGCGGCGCGTGCCAGCGACAGGCCGCCGATCCCGATGCGCAAGCCCGCCCTCGAGGTAGCCAACAGCGGCAGCGGCGACGATGACGGCCTGGCGACCGGTGAGCCGACCCGGAGCAGCGACCGGTAGGAACGGCGCGCCCGCAACCGTGCAAGGACCATGACCAGAAGGAGCCGGCGATGAACGTCCGCTTGGAGCATCCCTGGACCGAGGCCGACCGGACCGTGCAGGCCGTCGCGATCACGACCGTCGTCATCGCCGTGCTCGGCATGCTGCTGCTGGTGCGCTTGGCGCTCACTGGCGGGACGGGCTACGTCACGGTTCACGTCGACAACCGGGCCGGCCTCGCGCTCAACGTCGACGCGGTGGACGCCGGGGGCGCTGCCCAAGGGCTGGGGACTGCCCGGGCGCGGGCCCTGACCCAGGTCGATGAGGTCGTTGACCAGGGCCGGATCTGGACGTTCGTGGCCGCCTACGGCGACCGGGAGGTCTTCCGGCAGTCCCTGACCAGGGACCAGCTGGCCGGGCAGGGCTGGACCGTGCAGGTCCCGGCCCCGGTAACCAACGACCTGGAGCGAGCCGGCTTCCGCTGAGTCCCGGGTCGAGCATGCGACCCGCAGCACACGGCGCGCCGGTCCGGGTCCCGGTGCCGCCCGTCGCGCGGCCCGGTAGGGCGGAAGGGAGCGAACCAGATCGACGTCCGGGAGCCGGCTCCGCCCGCAGTGGGGAGCTGCGCCGAATCGTCCACGCCTGACCGCAGAGCACCAACCCGACGGCACGCGACCTGTTCTGAGTCGTGCCCGGCACCGAAGTGAGGACAGCGATGAGCCATACCACACCTCGCCCCGACCGTAGGAGTTCCGAGGCCGCGCTGGTCGTCGTGGGCGACCCGGGACTGATCCGCAGCGAGAACTTTCAGATGACCTTCCTCGGCATCGACGACTTCCGGCAGTTCATCGACGTGACCGACGCACCGATGGGCGCATTCACCCTCGTCCGGCGCCGCGCGCCGGCCTCGCCCGGCGGCTGGGAATGGGACCTGTACGCCGCCGGGTGGAACCCCCTCGCGGCTGATCGCGACGCCCCCCGGACCCGGCAGCACCGGCAACCCGGCACGGCCGACATCGGCGGCAGGGAGACCGGGTGGTCAAGAAGGCGCTTGCGATGAGCGAGGATGCAGCATCCACGCTGCGGCGCCACGACAGGTTCGCGCGCTGGACCCCATGGTACGAAGACGAGCCGTTGTCCCGGCTGCTATCGGTGCTGCAACGTCGTGCGGCCGACGGCCTTCGCCTCGCCGCGGCCGATCGGTTCCTGGACGTCGGATGCGCCACCGGCGCCGCCGTCCGCAGCGCATCGGCCACCGTCGAGCTCGCGATCGGGGTCGACCGCTCGGCCGCCATGGTGCGGCGAGCCCGAGCCCTCGCGACGGCGTTGCCGGGCACGGCGTTCGTGGTCGCCGACGCCGAGAAACTCCCGTTCCCGGTGGCGAGCTTCACCGCGGTCCTGTGCACGACAGCGCTTCGCCACTTCACTGATCCAACGCGTGCCGTGCGCGAGATGGCCCGTGTGCTCCGACCCGGGGCCCGGATCGTCGTGGCGGACTTCGTGGTAGGTGGAGACGACCTCGACCGGCGCTGGTGGCACAGCCTGCGACATCCCAGACGAGCCCCGCGCCGGGGCGGCCCCTGGCAAGCCGTGTCCGCGGCCGAGATCGTCGTCACCGATGTGGTCCGATGCTTGACCACGGTCGGCCGCTACGAGATCGTCTCGGCGGTCAAGCCCGAGGCCCTGCCCTGGTGAATGACAATTCAGGACCGACGCACGATCCGAGGCGGTTCACCTTCCGTGCCTGCCGCGTTGGACGACCGCATTGTTACCTCCCGTAGCACCCTTGCGGTTGACGACTGCCTTGGACAAGACCGGGTCGCGATCACGCGGCATCGGTGGTCGGCTTCACGGGGTGCTGGGACCGCCAGGCGTTCAGGCCGCCCTGGAGGGCCTCGGCCTGGAAGCCCAACCTGCGAAGCTGCAGCGCCGCACGGGCGCTGGTCTGCTCACGTGGTCAGGTGCAGTACAGCACGAACGGCTGGTCGCGGAGGCGGTCGGCCGCCCACTCGGCGACCTGGTCGGGCAGAACCCGGACGCTGCCGGGGATGCGGACGCCGTCGCGCTCGTACTCTGAGCGGCTGCGGACATCCAGCACCAGCGGCGGATCCGGTCCGGCAAGGCGCTCGGCCAGCTCGGCTGGGGTCACCCGGGGAACGTCGTCGGGGGTGTGAGCGAACAGCTCGGCGGCGGTGCTGGCGCGCTCCTCGGCCAGGGTCTCCCGGCTGGCTTTGCGCGCATACCAGCTTGAGAGCGGGGTGGCGGTCGCGCCGTGGGCGACGACCGACATCACCACCACGACGCCGATCACCGCCAGTAGTTCCTCGCCCCCTGGTACCCCTTCCTGGACGACCAGCAGGGCGAACAGCAAGGAGTTCAGCCCGCGGGGGCCGAACCAGGCGATGAACCGGCTGGCGTAGCGGCTCAGGCCTGCCCGGCCCAGCCGGAGCACCAACAGGACAGCCAGAGGGCGGATCACGAAGATGGCGAGCGCGGCCAGGGCGAGGGTCGGCAGCAGCGGGACGTCGGCCAGCATGGTGGACAGCAGCGCGCCGAACAGCACGAACGCCAGCAGCATGGTCATCTCGGCGATGACCTGGCCGAACTCAAGGAAGCAGTCGCACAGGGTCTGGTTGAGCGCGGTGACCGCCAGCCCGGCGGCAAACGCGGCCAGGACCACGGGAACGTGGAGCAGGAGCATGCCTGCCCCGGTGAGCAGCCCGATGACCAGCAGCGTGCCGGGTCCGAGGGCGAGGAAGGGCACCAGCCAGCCGCGGCGCAGTTCGGTGAGCTCCAGGTTGACCGCGTCCAGGAACAGCACCAGGGCGAGGGTCACCACGGCCACGACCTCGAGCACGTCGTTGTCGAGGCCGATCGAGACGAGTTCCAGGCCGCGGTCACCGACGAGAAACCCGAGGCCGAGAAATAGCATCGGAAACGACAGGGGGGCGCGCTCGACCAGGCCGGCCGCTAGGGCGGACACGATCAGGACCCCGGCGATCACGGCGAAGGCGGTTTCCAGCTTCAACGTGGCTCCCATGGGCTTGGCAGGATCTACCCGCGATGGCTCAGCGCCGGGTGGGTTTGTGGTTGTTCCGGTCTGCTGTCGGTTCCTTGTTGCCGGTCTGAGCACGTGGGAAGGTGCGGTCGCTGCGGCGACGGCGACCATCGGCAAACAACTTGGGGTGGCCGGATCGGCGCCGAACACGCCCCGAAGCGCCAAGGTCGTGTCGTCTGGGCGTACACGGGGGCCCTGGTCACCGCCGGCTTGGGCACGGGTGGCGCCGACGAGCAGGGCGACCGCGACGGCGGTGATGGCCAGGATGGCGATGATCAGCCGTCGCATCCATCTGTTGGATCGGGCCGAGGCGTGGCCGGCGTGCCTGGCCGGTAACCCCCGGTGGCGTCGCGGACAGGACCAGAGCGCCCCCGATCGGGGACCTTGACCGGGGCGGTGATGGCCGCCTGGCCGCCTGGGGCGCCAACCCGCCGCGCAGCCTGCCGGTCTGGCCGCGGGCTGGCGGCGTAGCGGTCGGGTGAGCTGGGCCGTGCACAGCCAGGCGAACAAGAAGAGACCGAGCGCGGTGAGGGCGGCCAGGCGGGCGTTCTGCGCGGCGGACAGGTCGTTGAGCAGCATGCGAAGCCCGAAGTTGGCCGCGCCGATGCCGATTCCCCAGGTGGCTGCGTACCACCACGGCCGCTCCATGGCCTGCTGCGCCCACCGGTCGATCAGCAGGACCAGCAGGCCGCCCTGGTGGGGGTCGCGATCTTGCTTACGGCGAGGTTGGCGGAACCTGGGCATTCTCGGCCTCGTCTGTGGGGGGTGGCGGCGGGCTGCTGGTTGCCGGCCGAGGTGGTCGGTGATGGTCTGGGAGCTGGTTGCTGTGGCCTGCGTTGTCGCAGTCGCAGCGCGGCCATCACTAGCGGGTCGGCGATCCGGGCAAGGATCGGGCCGAGCACGGCGAGGACGAGTACGTAGGTGGCGGCCAGCGGCCCGAGCGCAGGGTCGAGGCCGGCGGTGACGGCCAGCCCGGCGATCACGATGGAGAACTCCCCGCGTGCCACCAGCGCCGCGCCGGCGCGGAAGCGTCCCAAGGTGGCGATGCCGGCTCGGCGTGCCGCCCACCAGCCGGTGGCCAGCTTGGTGAGCGCGGTGACGAGCGCGAGCCCGGTCGCGGTGAGCGCGACCGGGGGGATGGTCCGCGGTCCACCCCGAAGTTGGGTCCGCGCGCCACCAGCCCGGCGCCGGCCCGGTGCTCTTCCCGCATCCGCTCAAACACCAGCACGTTGGCGTCCACCGCCATGCCAATGGCCAGCACGAACCCGGCAACCCCAGGCAGCGTCAGGGTCGCGCGCAGCGCCAGCAGCACCGCAAACGACAACAGCCCGTAGCAGACCAACGCCACCGCGGCCAGCCCGCCGAGCAGCCGGTAGTAGGCGATCATGTACAGCATCGTCAGCGCGGCGCCGAGCACCGCGGCCTGGGTGCTCGCCCGGATCGCGGCCTCGCCGAGCGTCGGGCCGACGGTGCGCTGCTCGACCACCTCGACCGGGACCGGCAGCGCGCCGGCCCGGATGAGCAGCGCCAGGTCGCTGGCCTCACGGTCGGTGAACGCCCCGCTGATCACCGTCTGCCCGCCGGTGATGCCCTGCTCGCACTGAACCGACGGGTCGACCTGGGGCTGGAGATCACCTGCCGGTCCAGCACGATCGCGACCCGCCGCCTGGGGTCGCCGGGCGCCTGGCAGGCGGCGTTGCCGGTCAGCTCGGCCCAGCGCTCTGGCCTCCAGCACCCTGGAACTCGATCTGGACCTCCCAGCGGGTGCCGGTCTGGGCGTCCAGCACGGCCCTGGCGTCACCCACCGCCTCGCCGGTCAGCGCGGCCGCGCCGAGCCGCAGCCGGGCGCCGTCCTCGTCGGCCAACACGAGCTCGTCCTCAGCGGCCGGCGGCGCGGTCGTGGCCGTGGTCTCCTGCGCGGGTTCGGCCGCCCCGAGCACCGGGTGGAAGGCGAGCTGGGCGGTGCGACCGATCACCCGGACGGCCTCCTGCGGGTCGTACACGCCCGGCAGCTCCACCAGCACCCGCCGCGCCCCCGACCGCTGCAGGGTCGGCTCAGCCACGCCGAGCTGGTCGACCCGTCGGCGCAGCACCTCAAGGGTACGGGCCAGGGTGTCGCCGTCGACGCGCTGGCGAGGGCCGTCCCTGGCTTCCAGGACGATCTGGGTGCCCCCGCGCAGGTCCAGGCCGAGCCGGGCCGGGCGGGTGGCGACCAGCCATCCGGCCGCCCCGAGCACAAGGAGTACGGCGGCGACACGCCACCCAAGGTGACGAGACAACGAGATGAACCTCCAGCATCAGCCCGCGCCGGTCACACCAGGCGCGGAACGGCGGTCAGGCCGACTGGAGGAGGGGCGGCGCCCGAGCCGCAAGCGGGGTCGACCGGACCAGCGACCGGACACGAGTCAGGTCGGGTCCAGCCCCTTCGGCCCGCCACAGACACGCCACGGTGAGCGCGCCAGCGAGCGCGCCGAGCAGCAGCGGCACCACACGCCCCCGCGCATCAGGACGATCGACCAGCAGACGCAGCACGGGGGCACGGTCACGGCGCGCGGCTGGTTCGATTCCATGCTGCGGGCGGCCGGCCGCCAGATGGTCCGCGGGGTCGCCTTTGGCCGAGGCGGCCAGACCACCCAACCAAAGCGACGCAAGCACGACAGCAGCCACCAGGAGAACCCTGGCGATGCGATCGTGGCGGTTCACACGCATGCCAGTCCGACCGTACTGCATCTCTAACTGAGCGCCAAGGTGCTGCTGATCCACCTCACCCAGTCCTGCGTTGTGGAGTGACGGGCTTGCGATGAGTTAGCGTATTGAGATAGCGTGTCCTTGCTCGACCGGCTCCTGGACTTCGTGGCTCGGCAGGATGCCGAGCCCTTGGCCAGCAGGCGCCGATGCTTGGTACCTGTGTCTGGTGTCTATGCGAGGGTGCGGGCGATGCCGATGGCGGCGCCGGCCAGCACCAGCCATAGGGTGTTTGGCCGCCAGCGCAGCACCACGAGCAGGGCCACAAGGGCGACGGCGGCGGTGAGTGGGTCGGTGACCGCAGCGCGGCCAAGGTCGATGGTGACCCCGGCCATCAGGCCGAGCGCGGCGATGGTGATGCCGTCCAGGGCGGCGCTGGCCCAGGGGGAGCGGCGGATGCGGCCGATGAGGGGCTCCAGGGCGGCGACCATCACAAATGACGGGAGGAAGATCCCGGCGGTGGCGACGACGGCGCCGGGGACGCCGCCGAGCAGGTAGCCCAGGAAGGTGGCGGTGGTGAATACCGGCCCGGGGGTGATCTGGCCGGCGACCACGGCGTCCAGGACTTGGCGGGTGTCAAGCCAGCCGAGCCTGCTGACCAGGTCGCGTTGCAGGAAGGCCAGCAGGACGTAGCCGCTGCCGAACACCACGACGCCGAGCTTGAGGAACTCGACGGCGATGGCCGTCAGACTGGGCTGGCGGCGGACGGGCACGGCGGCGGCCAGCAGTCCGACCGGGACGGCAGGGAGCAGGGCGCGGGCGGTGGGGCGCAGCCGCCGCCAGTTGCCGGCCAGGCTGACCACCACGCCGCCGGCGGCGAGGATGACGAGCACGTTGAGTCCGGCGAGGTAGCCGGCCAGCGCGGCCACGCCGACCGCCGCCAAGCCGGCCACCGCCAGCCAGCCCTGCTCGCGGTGGGGCATGAGGGCGCTGCGGGCCAGCTCCCACACCGCGACCGCGACCACCGCGATCACCACCGGTCCGACCCCATACAGCACCCCACCACCGGTGGGGGTGGACCCGTAGCGGACGTACGCCCAGGCCAGGGCGAGCACGATCGCCATGGCCGGCAGGATGAAGCACGCCCCGCCAAGCAGCAGTCCCGCCCAGCCGGCACGCCGCCGCCCAAGCACGATCGCCAGCTGGGTGGAGCTGGGGCCGGGCAGCACGCTGACGGCGCCGAACAGGTCCAGGAACTCCGCGTCGGTGAGCCAGTGACGCCGGCGGACGGTCTCCTCCCGCAGCATGGCGACGTGCACAGCGGGGCCGCCGAAGGCGATCGTGCCCAGCTTGAGCATCACCACCAGCACCTCGCCGAGCCGGCGAGGTGGCCGTGGCGCGGCCGTCGTGGTGGGCTCCGGGTCGGGGGTGGGCATGTCAGCGAACCCTGGTGGTGCTGGAGGCACGCTCGGCGAGCAGGTCCTGGACGACGACCGGTCCTCAGTGCGCGGGCTGGAACAGTTCGACGGGGTTGCCGGAGGGGTCCTCCAGCAGGATCTGGGCGCCGCCGGGTCCGGTCAGGATGTCGTTGCGGAACCGTAGCCGGGCGGCGCGGCCCCGGTCGACCTCGGCGGCGAGGTCAGCGACCTGTAGGACCCCAGCAATGACGCGGTCGCGGTCCAGACTCGCGCACCGCCGAGCATGAGCAGCCTCGGGCAGTCGAACCTCTCGCACGAAGTTCGACCTGGACCCGAGCCATCTGGGTCGGTCTTGCCAGTTCCGCATGGTTCCGCTGGGCCCGGGTCGCACCATCGGGCTGCGGCGCCGAGATCCGACTCCCATGTACCTACCTGGTGCGGGTCGGCGCTTCATCGTCGCGGAACGGGCTTGCTTGCGTGGAACACGCTGGACAGATCGTGCACGGCGGCGTCACGTGCGCTCAGCGGCGCCAGGCCGAAGCGGTGCTCGATCGTGGCCAGGATCGAGGTGGTGTCGTGCTGGGTGTGGTCGACCACGACATCGCCGCGCAGGAACGGCGAGATCACCAGCGCGGGCAGCCGCGTCCCGGGCCCGAAGACGTCGTGGGGGCCCGGGGCGCCGCCCTGGCCGGGCGGGGGGACGTGGTCCCACTGGCCGCCGAACTCGTCGTAGGTGACCACGACCATGGTGTCGTTGGCGCAGCGGCTGCCCTGGATCTCTTTCAGCAGGTCGACAAGGTGGCTGCTCCCGGCGCTCTCGCTGGTGTAGCCGGGGTGCTCGTTGTGCGCGCCGATGGGCTTGACGAAGCTCACCGGCTTGAGGTTGCAGGCCGTGTCGGTCGAGGAGCGGGCGAGCTGCCGGAACTCCTGCTCGTCGCGCAGGTGCGCGGCCCGGGCCGCCGTCCCGGTCGCGTAGGTCTGGTAGTAGTTGAACGCCTGGTGGTGGAACTGGAACAGCTTGTCGGGGCAGTTGGGGAACACCGCGGTGGCAACGGCGTTGGGGTCGGCGCAGGCCGGGCCGGTGCCGTTGCTCCAGCCGGGGCCGCCGACGTCGCCGTTGGCGTTGGACCAGCCACCCGAGTACCAGGCCCAGTCGACACCAGCGCCGCTCAGGCGGTCACCGATCGTGGGGGCGGTCTGCGGCGGGAGCCGACGCGAGACGGCCGTGCCCGGGGCATACGGCTGGTAGGCGGGCTGGATGGTGTTGACCGCGTAGTCGCCGCACAGCACACCCGGCGGGGTCGGCCCGCGGCCCGGCGCCGGGTTGCAGGAGGCCGTCAGGGCGGCGTCGCGCACGGTGGTGCCCGCCGGCGAGGCGTACAGCGGGTAGCTGGTCGGCATCCCGTTGGCGTCGGCCACCGAGTGCAGGTCGTCGGCTGAGCCGTCGTTGAGGGCACCCGGCCAGACGGGGTTGCGCGCGGCGATCAGCCACTGATGATTGAGGTAGGAGCCGCCGAAGGCCGCCTGGAAGAAGGTGTCGGCGATCGCGTAGTGCGGGTGGCCGGGCCGGTGCAGGTAGGTGTAGACCGGCAGCGCGTGGGTGTCGTAGACCCCCATCGCCAGGCCGACCGCGTCGCTGCCGGTCACATACCGGTTCTGCCGCCCGCCGTTGAGCTGGTACTGCTCCTGGTAGAAGCGGTGCACCAGGTCGCGGGTGCAGCCGCCGGGCAGGCCGGTGCCGTTGGGGATGCCGTTGGCGGCGAACACCCCCGGCGGCGGGCAGGTGGTCGCCGACGCCGGGATGGAGTCGTCGATGGTGAACGGCCGGTTGGTGAAGTGGCTGGTGAACGCCGTCCCGGTGGTGGCGTCGGTGCACCGTACCGACAGCGGCGGCGAGGTCAGGTTGACGTCGTTCTGCAGCAGGCACTCGTACGGGGTGCCGGCCTGGTTGACCTGGACCGTGCGGGCCGGGCGGGCGTGGTCGAGGCCGTTGACGCCCGGCCAGCTCCCGTACAGGTTGTCGAAGCTGTGGTTCTCCTGGTAGATGACCACGAGGTGCTGGATCCGCGAGAGCCGGTCCGCGCCGTCCCCGGACGCCGCGGCGGCGCCGCCCGCTGGGATCACCGCCAGCGCCACCAGCACCAGCAGGGACGCGACCAGCAGGCGACGCAACATAAGGGACCTCCCCGCCTGAACGTTGCATTTCGGTGACGCGGGCAGGATGGCAACTGCCAACCAGCGAGTCAACCGCGCCCAGCCTCGGCCCCTGCGCCCAGCAGCGGTCAACCTGGAGAGGCGCGCGGGTCCGACCGCCTGGTGCGGCTGGACGGCGGCCTGCTGACGGCGGCCGAGTTCGCCAACGGCCACGGCAGCCGGCTCCGCATCCACTATTGGCCAACCCTGGAGGCGCTGCTAAAGGCCGCCCAGCGCCCCAGTCCTGGCCGCCCGGACGCTGAGCCCAGATGTAGGCCGAGACGACGTCGTGAGCTTCACGCGATGGCTCCTCGCCTTGCTGCTCAGCAAACCAAGGAGCCGGCCGCAAGTCCACCACTTCCCGGGACGCCTACGAGGAGAGCGGGTCGGCTTGTCCAGACCTCAAGAAGTTAGGAGGAGCGCGTTCGCGCCGCCCTCGCCGAGGACTGGACCACCGCCTCGGAGCAAGCTGATCGTGGTACGGGCCGGCGGTAGCGCAGGTGTGTCACGCCCATGAAGACGACGGCACCGGTCACCGGTCGGCCTCCTCTGGCGCCTCGGCGGTGCCGGGCATGGCCGCCAGTGCCTGCTCCACGTCGGCGATCCACTGCAGCAGCGCCTGGCGGGTGCGCACCCCGTGCAGCGCCGCCAGCTGCCAGAAGAACCCCCCGGGGAGGTCGTTGAGCCGGTCCGCCGTGGCCTGCAGGTCGGCCAGGTCCAGCTCGACCGCGGCCCGGTACTCGCGCAGCAGCGCCCCGAGCGGTTCGTGGCCGAGCCGGCCGGCGAAGAAGAACTTGACCAGGAACTCGCTGCGCACCCGCGGCGGCTGGAAGCCGGGCGTCGCCAGCCACCCGTCGAGCGCGGCCCGGCCCCGCTCGGTCAACCGGTAGACCCGCTTGTCGGGGACGCGGTCTTGGGCCACCGCGGTGCCCGCAACGTAGCCGCCGTCCTCCAGCCGCCGCAGCTCCCGGTAGACCAGGCTGCGGTGCATCGGCCAGAAGTAGGCCAGCGACTGGTCGGCGGACGTGGCCAGCTCGTACCCGGACATGTCGCGCAGCGACAGCAGGCCCAGGACAGCGAACGCTGTGGTCGGCAGGGCTGTCATGCTCACGTGTTATTCTCACTGCGACTAGTCGAACATGTAACGTACCCTATCTCAGCAGGGTACTGCGGTGGACCCAGCTCGGGAAGAGGTGCCATGCAGACGCAGCCGCCAGCGGCTCCAGACCCCTCGCCTGGCCCCGGACCGGTGACCGCCTTCGTGCAGCCGCTGGGCATTGGCCTGCTGATCGCGCTCGCCTTCGTGCTGACCTACCTGACCGCCCTGCACAAGCCCCAGCCCCACAACCTGCCCGTCGGTGTCGTGGCGTCCCCCGGCGTCGTGGCCCAGCTCCAGCGCTCGATCTCGGCACAGGCCGGGGACGCGGTCGCGCTGCAGCCCGCCGCAGACGTCACCGTGGCACGCCATCAGGTCCAGAACGGCCAGGTCGTGGCGGCCTACCTGCCCGGCCAGACCGGCCGGCTGCTGGTCGCCGGTGCCCAGGGGACGGCGGTGACCCAGGTGGTGACCGGCATCTTCACCGGTGTCGCCGGCGCCCAGGGCGCCCGGCTGCAGGCCGACGACGTGGTGCCGCTCAGCGCCGAGGACCCGCGCGGGTTCTCCGGCTTCTACGTGATCTTCGGGGTCACCCTGGCCGGGTTCATCTTCGGCCAGACCAGCCACCTGTACTCCAAGCGCCTGTCGCTTGGGCTCAGGCTCGCCCAGGCGCTGCTGTTCGGGGTGCTGGCCGGGCTGGCCGGCGCGCTGATCGCCGGTCCGCTGCTCGGCGTGCTGCCCGGGCCGTTCCTGGCCCTCGCCGGCATCCTGGTGTTGCTGGCGCTGGCGACCGGGCTGGTGACCATGTCGTTTACCGCGCTGCTGGGTGACCCAGGCATCGCGCTGGCCACGTTGCTGCTGGTGATCCTCGGCAACGCCACCAGCGGCGGCGTGGTCCCAGCGTCCTTTCTGCCCGGCGGCTTCCGCCAGCTGAGCCCGGCGCTGCCCCCGGGAGCCGCCACCAGGGCGCTGGGACGCGTGGACTACTTCGACCCGGGCGCGGCGCTTGGGCCGGTCGCTGTGCTGGTGGCCTGGGCGCTGGGTGGCCTGCTCCTGCTGGTGGTAGTGACTGGCAACCGGCGGCGGACGCGGCCGGTCACCCTCCCGGCCAAGCAGACATCCGTCACGCCATAGGAGGTCCAGGCATGGAACCCACTCGGCTGCTGCCGATCATCGCGCTGCTGTCGCTGGTCGGTGTGGAATACGGTGGCTGGGCGCTGCTCGGCTTCCTCACCGGGCGTAGCGCGCTCGGCGCCTTCCGCGAGCAGTTCTTCCGCGCCGGCCATGCCCACGCCGGGGTGCTCCTGGTGCTGTCGCTGGTCTACTTCCTGTACCTGGAGCGAGCCGGCCTCTCGACCGGCACACAGTGGCTGGCTGGCGTGCTGCTGCTAGGTGGCATCCTCGCCCAGTCGGGCGGGTTCTTCGTGCATCTGGGGATCGGGCAGGAGGGCCGAAGCTCGACCGGCACAGTGATGACGCGGACGGGTGCGCTGCTGATCGCGGCGGCCCTGGTGATCCTGGCCGTCGGGCTGATCACCACCGGCTGACCAGCACCAAGCCCAGCGTTGCCAGAGCACCGTGCCTCCTAGCTCGAAGCGATCGCCGCCCGGCCACCGTCAGCGGACGGGTAGTGACTGCTTGAAGCGGAAGACGGCCTCGGGGTGCCCTCGCCGAGCCCAGCCCTGGCAGCAGCGCGCCGCATGCCAGGGCGGCGATGAGGCTCAGCGTGGCCGGGGCCGGGTGGAACCCGTCGACGGCGAACATGGCGCGGGCCGGGCGCGGCAACACCACGACCGGCACCTCGGCGTCACCGCCGGCGTCCCCCGAGGACGCAGTCGCAGGCGTGGCAGGCGCCGGTACCGCATGGAGCGACCCCGAAATCGACAGCTCTCCGCCAGCTACCCGCAATCAAACGAGATGTCACCGGAACGAGCGAACTTCTTAAAATGCTCTCTTCGCGTTCAGTTAAGCACTCTCCTTGACACGCCTGAGCACTACTGACATCGCGCAGATCATTTGCTGCTTCCTGCGCCACGCGCCTCGCTCCGCACCGCCTTCCACCTGCACATCTGCACACCAGCATGCCAGCCCAGCACCCCAGCAGCATTCCCTACCAGCCTGACCCTGCACGCACTCACGCTCCCTTTTGTCTCATCGCCCTCACCGGAGTTCCGCAGCTTGTAGCCACATGACCTTGCTTGATCTGCTGTGAACTGCACGAATGTTTGGGCGTTGGGGTCCAGGCGTGTGCCCACGAACTACTGTGCTTCCTGGTCAACGCCTCATATGCCCACTGGCTATGGAGTTTGGGTCCGGCCATCTGGGCCGATCGGCGGAGTTCCGCGGCCGCAACGTCCAGGACGAGCCGCTGTGGTCGTGCTGGTGGCGGCGCTGCCGGCCAACGATTTGCCGGCCTGCGAGCCGCCCGCCTGCTGATGCCCGCGTACGGCCAACGCCGGTTCCGCTCAGCTGACACGCCGGCAAGCCGCCGGAATGCCTGCACATGGCTGGCCCTGCGGCTGTGTGCCGAGAGTGGTGATGGTGACTGGGTCGTCGAGGAAGGCGACGTCGTAGGCCGACGGCGAAGCCGGGAGCCAGGTTGCGGCCAGGTTCACGCGGAGGGCATGAGCCGCCCCTCGTCTACCGGCACCGCCAAGCGTGACCGGCTGGTCCTGACGCCCGGGACGTGTGTCTGAGCAGGGTCACGAGTCCGACTACCGGTTCGGGGTCGGCTACCCCGCTGGGATGATGCCTGTACCCCAGCGGATGGATGACAGCGGGGCGAGGGTGGCCTAGGGTGCGGCCGTGAGCAGGTCAGCACTGGTCAGATCGGTGCAGGTCAGCACTGGTCAGATCGGTGGTGGACACGGCCCGGCGGTCGCCAGGGTGGCTGCCTCGCCCGTGGGTGGTCGACCTGGGGCTGCTACTGGTCTTCGGGGTCTTCGCGGTATCCGGGGCCCTCGAGTCGGCGCGGGCGGGTAGCGGCGAGCGGCGGCTGGACTGGCTGGCCTGGGTGCTGGTGGCGGTAGCGACGGCGGCGCTGGGGACGCGGCGGCGGCGGCCAGCGATCGTCCTGCTGATCACGTCTGCGGTGACCGCGGTATCGGTCAGCCTGGGGTATCCGCTCGGGCTGATCTGGCTTGCGCCGCTGATCGCGCTGTACACCGCGGCGGCCACCGGCCGCCGCGCCCTCGCCCAGCTGGCTGCCGCTGTGCTCGCGGCGGCGCTGGCCGTCTGGGCGCTGCTGGCGCGCGACCCGGGCACGCCGGCCGAGGTCGGCGTGTCGGTGCTGATCGTGGCGCTGGCCGTGGCGATAGGTGAGGTGGCCCGTGGGCGGCGAGACTACCTGGCTGAGACCGAGCGGCGGGTGGTCGAGGCCGAGCGGACCCGTGAGGAGACGGCGCGCCGGCACGCTGGCGAGGAGCGGCTGCGGCTGGCGCGGGACCTGCACGACGTGACCGCGCACACGATCGCGGTGATCGCGATCCAGGCCGGGGTGGCCGACGAGGCGCTCGACGGCTGCGAGGCCTGCCCGGAGGTGGCCAGGCAGGCTGTCCGGGCGATCCGGGTCGCGAGCCGGGAGGCGATGGCCGAGCTGAAGGCCACCGTGGCGATGCTGCGCGAGGGGGCCGCGCCGCGCGGCCCGCTGCCCGGCCTCCACCAGCTCGATGAGCTGGTGGGCATGGCCACCAGCGCCGGGGTGCGAGTCCAGCTGACGGTGGCGGGCGCGGCGCGGCCGCTGCCGGCTGACGGTGCTCACCGACCGGGAGCGGGAGGTGCTGGCGCTGGTGGGCGAGGGGCTGGCCAACGACGACATCGCCCAACGGCTGTTCATGAGCCCGGCAACCGTCAAGACGCACGTGAGCCGCATCATGAGCAAGCTCGCGGCGCACGACCGCGCGCAGCTCGTGGTGCTCGCCTACGAGACCGGACTGGTCCGCCCGGGTTGGCTGTGACCGCCGGACTGCGTGCACCCACCGGGGCAGCCGGCCTCCACCAGCCGGCGTAGCAACCATCACCCCTGGTGGGACGACGGCTGCGGGTGGCGCTCCGTAGCGTCCTTGGCGGCAACCACGCCGCCCGGGAAGGAGACGCTCCGCAATGCTGAGGCTGTCGAGGTTTGTGCTGCGCCACAAGGCCGCCGTCGTGCTGTTCTGGCTGGCCGTCCTGGTCGCCGGCGGGGCGGCGTCGTCGCGGGTGCCCGACCGGCTCGGCCAGGACTTCTCCTTTCCAGGCCAGCCCGGCTACGAAGCCAACGTCGCGATCCTGAAGACGTACGGGAACGGCGGGCCGGCCAACCCGCTGGTGCCGGTCGTGACGCTGCCGGCGGGCACGACCGTGGACAGCCCCGGCGTTCGCGCCGCGCTCGGTCAGACGCTCGACCGGCTGGCGGCCGATCCGCGCGCCCGCCTGCGGGTGCTGTCCTACGCGTCCACCGGCGACCGCGAGCTGGTCACCGCTGACGGGCGGACGACCTTCGCGGTGGTGTTCCCACCCTACCGAGCCCAGCAGGGGCCCGACCCCACCCTCGCCCCGGGCATCGCGGACGCGCTCCGCCGCGCCCTGCCGCCTGGCACGACCGTACAGGTGACCGGGCTGGAGGAGCTGTCGACTCAGGCCGTCGCCGGCCGGGAGAGCGGCGTGCTCGTGGAGACGCTGCTCGGCGGGCTGGGTGCGCTGGTGGTGCTCGCGTTCGTGTTCGGCTCCCTGCTGGCGTTCGTGCCGCTGGTCGTGGCGCTCTTCTCCATCCTGGGCACGTTCTTGGTGATCCTCGCCCTCACCGCGGTCACCGACGTCAACTTCATCATCCAGTATCTGGTCGCCTTGATCGGGCTGGGCGTGGCGATCGACTACTCGCTGCTGGTGGTGACCCGCTGGCGGGAGGAGCGCGCCGCCGGCCACGACCGTGAGGCGGCCGTCCACCTGGCGCTGGCCAGCGCGGGCCGCGCGGTCGTCTTCAGCGCCGCTACGGTCGCGGTCAGCCTGGCCGTCCTGGCCGTCGTGCCGGTCCTGTTCCTGCGCAGCGTCGGCTTCGGCAGCATGCTGATCCCGCTGGTCTCGACGCTGGTGACCCTCACCCTGCTGCCGGTGCTGCTGGCCACGGTCGGCCCACGGCTGGACCGGTCCCGGCGCGGGCGTGACACCTCGGGCCGGTCGGGGCGCCTGTGGACGCGCTGGGCGACCGGGGTGACCCACCGCCCCTGGCTGGCCGTCCTGGCAGCCCTGGTGATCCTGGTCCCGCTCGGCGTGGCAGCCCTCGGCCTGCGGCTCGGGCAGCCGACGGCCGACTCGCTAATGGGGACCGGCCCCGCCCGCGCCGGCCTGGTCGCGCTGAAGGCCGGCGGGGTGCCGAGCGGTGTCCTGACCCCGATCGAGGTGCTGGTGCCGGCCGGGGTCGACCCGGCGGGGACGGCTGCCCGCATGGCCCAGGTGCCGGGCGTGCACGCCGCGGTGGCCCCGCGGGGTCCGGGCTGGCGGCGCGACGGCACTGCGCTGGTCAGCGTCCTGCCGGCCGCCGAGACCAGCACCGACGCCGGCAGGGCCACGGTCGAGCGGGTCCGGGACGCCGCCGCCGCGCTGCCGGGGGTGCAGGTCGGCGGCACCGGTGCGCTCGACATCGACGCAACCCACGCGGTCTACGGCGCCTTCCCGGTCATGCTCGCGGTCGTCGCCCTGGCCACCTTCGTGCTGCTGGCACGGGCGTTCCGCTCGCTGCTGCTGCCCGCCAAGGCGGTCGTGCTCAACCTGCTGTCCATCGGCGCCGCCTACGGCGTGCTGGTGCTGGTCTGGCAGCACGGCTACGGGTCCAGCGCCATCTGGGGCATCGACGCCACCGGCGCGATCGTGCCGTGGGTGCCGCTCATGACCTTCGCGTTCCTGTACGGGCTGTCCATGGACTACGAGGTCTTCCTGCTGGCCCGCATGCGCGAGGCCTACGACCAGACCGGGTCCACCCACGCCGCGGTCGTCCAGGGCCTTGGCCGCGTCGGGCGGCTGGTCACCGGCGCCGCCCTGATCCTGTTCCTCACCTTCGCCGCGCTCGCCAGCGTGCCCGCCGTGGGCGTGAAGATCATGGCCACCGGCCTTGGCGCCGGCATCCTGCTGGACGCCACCGTGCTGCGCGCCCTGCTCATGCCCGCCGCGGTCGTCCTGTTCGGCCGCTGGAACTGGTGGCTGCCGACCTGGACCGCCCGGCTGTTGCGCCTGCCACCCACTCCCGCCGGCCAGGCGGCCGGCCGGCAACCAGGCCCGTGACAAGGGCAACCGGACCGATCACCGAAGGAGGCTTCGGCCCATGCGACCACGCCATCAGCTCCCGCCCGCGCTGCTGCTCGCCGCCGCGCTGCTCGCCGGCTGCGCCGCCGACCGCGGGCAGGACGCCGCGGCCAGCGACCCGCCCGCCAAGGGCGTGACCCAGGTCGTCGCCAAGCAGATGAGGTTCTCGCCAGCGGCGATCCAGGTCCCCGCCGGCACCAGGGTCACCTGGATCTTCCAAGATGGCGACGTGCCGCACGACGTCAAGGGCGACGGCTTCTCCTCCGGCAAGCCCCAGGCCTCGGGGACCTTCAACCACACCTTCGACCAGCCCGGCAGCTACGACTACGCCTGCACGCTGCACCCGCAGATGACCGGCCGCATCGTGGTTACTGCCGGGCCGTGAGACTCCGGTCACAGCACCGAGAGGAGGGTATGCGGATGAGGACGGTCGCCATGATCGTGCCGTCGGGTTCAGGCTTCTCCCCGTCTCTACCGCGATCGTGTGCGCCGCACTCATCGCGAACCTATCGCCCAAATCCCATAGCCAGTGGGCATATGAGGCGTTGACCAGGAAGCACAGTAGTTCGTGGGCACACGCCTGGACCCCAACGCCCAAACATTCGTGCAGTTCACAGCAGATCAAGCAAGGTCATGTGGCTACAAGCTGCGGAACTCCGGCCTCACTCCGTACCATCCAAATCTCAGGCACGAGAGCAGTGCGCCGAGGCGCCGGCTGGACGGCGGAGTGTCACCTTGCAGCAGTCTGGCCGCGGCGGTGGCCAGGCGCGCCCTGGCCGTGTCCTGTCTGCTGCGCGGTCCTGGCGGCTGATCGCCCCAGGCGGCGTCTGCTCGGCGGCTGTCGTCTGGTACTGCTTGCCCATGGCGGTCCCCTTCCTCGTGGTGCGCTTGGCGGATCACCCGAGACCTAGCAGACGGCAGGACTCAGGTGGGGGACCGCCACCTCAAGATCTACGAACCGCGGGACAACCTCCAGCTGCGTCCGGCGTGCGATAGCGGAAGAAGGCGTGCACCTGCCGGACCTCGCCCTGGATGAGCAACGTCGGACTTTGGCCGGCGATGCTTTGAGCTCATCCCACACCTCCACGGCTCGTCGTGGGAGCTGTCGCGCGCCCGTGCAGCATCACGACTCACGGATGGCCGCCAGCCAGCGCTTGACCAGCCTGGAGCGGTTGATGATGACATTGTCGCAGCTCACGCACCCACTGGCGCCTTGTAGGACGGCACGGCTCTAGCCACCATATCCCGAGCATCCGCAGGATCCATCCCACTGGCCGGGGAGCCGCGGCCGGGTAGGGCGACCGGGGGACGTCATGACACAGCGCGAGACCCGTCAGAGCTCCGACGCCGGAGCAGCCGGGACCACCGTGGAGGCAGGGGCTCTATGGTCGGCCGGCGGCCCAGCTCATGCCACCCGGGACGGCGTCGTCTCGGCATTCGTGCTCGGGTGGCACATGGCGGAGCTCTTCCACGCCAACGTCCCCGGTTCAGTGCAGCGTCGGCAGGCTGGCGCGGACAAGCTTGTCGGCATTGGGGAACTGGACCCGCTGTCCCGGGCCAGACTGCTCTTAGTGCAGGTCCAGGACGACCTGCGGCGCATCTGGCGGTTCGACGACTCCGGCCAGCGGCCACCCGACCCGGGCCCCATCCGGTCGCTGCTGGACGCCGAGACGCGGCAGCAGAGACAGCTCAAAGCGGCCGTGGTGGAGGTGCATCGGCAGCTGCTGGTGACCCTGGCCGCGGCGGACTTCCGCCTGGGCAAGGCCTACGGGCTTGGCCGGGCCCTTGCTGACACCGTCCTGGTGCCCGACGCCAGGGACCCGCAGACCTTTCAGCAGGCGTTTGCTCGCTACCGGCTAGCCAACTTGCTTGGTTGGCTGGCCGATCTGAAGTCGGCCTTCCCACCGCACGCCACCGAGGCCGTCCGAGGGTCGCTGCAGGCATGGACGGCCTGGAGCGAAGCACCGAAGCTGCGCCTGGCCATGGACCAGGGCCGGCGGGCATCGGACGCCGAAGTGGACGGCCAGGCTTCCGGGACCACTCGGAGGAGTCGTGGTGCAGCACCCGAACCGGCACCTCATCGGCTCGCCTCCGGTTTGTGGTTGGCCAGGCGGCCCCGGCCGGCGCGAGCTCGACCGGTCAATTGGGGATCGGCGCGAGACCGCGAGAGCGTCACCCGCGCGCTGCACCGGCAAGGGCAGCTGTGGCGCGCCGTCCTCTCCGGCGAGAAGGACTGCCTGGACCTGCTGTCCACCGACGACTACCTGTGGGCCGCAGACCAGCTCCTCGGCCACCTCCGGCGGCTGACGTTGCGCTTCCTGAGCCGCTTCTGGATCACGACGACGGTGGTGACGGTGGTCATTGCCGGGGCCATCGCTACCGTCTTTCTGGTGCATGCGGCCTCGACGGTCGCCGCCGTTGTCATAGCCGCCGCAGGTGCGATCGGCATCACCTGGAAGGGTGCTGCCTCCGGCTTGGCCAGGGTGCTTGCCCAGGCGCAACGGCCCCTGTGGGAGAGCGAGTTGGACGCCGCCTTGGCCGGCGCGGTCACGCGGATGCCGTGGGAACGGCGGGCCGATCAGTCTGCTGCGCCAGACCGGACCGACGAGGGGCTCGGGCAGGGATGACCTGGCTGAAGCGCGAGGAGGGATCTGGCGGGGGTGATCGTGGCACTCGAAACCGCTTGTCGGACTGGCCTGTGCCGTTCACGTCGACCAGTTGAGGCGGTGGACGCGACGACGACATCCGTGGCCACGAGCGTTTCAGGTCCTTCGCCGCCGCGGACGATACCCTCCAGACGGGCTCCCGGGAATCGAGGTTAGGGCTCGTGAGCGGATTATTCCTCCGGTGTAGGGTTCCTGGCATGGAGGTCACGGAGGCAGCGTTGGCGGCGGTGTTCACGGTGCTGTCGCCGCACCTGGATGAGCGCCAGCGACGCCTGCTGGCGGGGGCGCAGGCGCGGGTGTTGGGACGTGGTGGGATCGCGGTGGTCGCGCGCGCGGCCG
>DASYUT010000162.1 GCA_036000965.1 Actinomycetes bacterium | reverse complement strand
TGCTCCCACAACCGAATGACCGTCCAGCCTCCCTGTCTCAGCTGACGGAAGTTCCGCGCGTCACGCCGCTTGTTGCCTTCGATCTTCTCCCGCCAATACGGGCCCAGCTTCTCCTTCCATTGCGAGAACTTCCACCCGTGCCAGAAGTCGCCGTCGACGAAAACGGCGACCTTCGGTCCGCTGAACACGAGGTCGGGCCTACCGGGCAACGCCCGCACATGCTTTCGGTAACGGAGGCCGCGCGCGTGCAGCAACCGGCGGATGGTCAGCTCGGGTCCGGTGTCACGGCTCCGTATCCGCGACATCGTCAGGCTCCGCTGCGCCACGGTCATGTTGTCAGCCACGGTTGGTCTCTACTCTCCACAGCGAGGTCATGATCCGATCGGCCCGTACAACCACTGGGTCCTCCGGGCTCGTCAAGCGCGCGTCGACGATCCGTACGACGTCTCCGACCTCCGGCGCCCGATCCCCGTCCGCCGTCGGCCAGGCGAGCGGAACCTGCTCGACCGAGACTGTCGCCTGGCCGAGGGTCCCGCGCGTCGCCTCCACGTGAAGGGAGACGAGGGGTGTGGCCTGGACCATCGCCGGTTCTACCGTGACAACAGTGCCTTCGACGTGAATGCCGCAATCCTCCTGCCATGTGGGGTCGGAGGCCCGCCAGAATGGTTCGCACATCGGGAGGCAGGGGCACATCCGGCAGTTGTCCGGCGCGGGGCGGGCGAGGTCGTAGAAAGTCCGGCCGTCGACGGAGGCGTTGTACTCGGCGAGCGCCTCACGTGCCTTCTGCGCCTCGGCCTGCGCTGTTGCGCGCGGGATGTCGATCGTCGCGGTCTCGCCGTTCCCGCGGACGATCGTCCCGCGCGAGATGCTGAGGCCCGCCTCGCCAGCGAGATAGACGTACAGGTTGAGCTGGCGCGCCTCCCGTTCGGAGACCCGCCAGCCTTCGTCGGCGGCCAAACCGGTCTTGTAGTCGATGACCTCGGAACGCGGAACGTCGATCAGATCCGGGCGGCCAACGATAAGCCCGTCCTCGGATGTGAAGCGTTGCTCGGCGACGGTGCCCTGTCCGTTGGAGCCTGACCCGGCATCCTCGCCAGGCCGGCCGCAGTATTCGCCGGCAAGGACGGCGGCGCGCTCGCGGAACAGGTTGTGGAAGGGCAGCTTCTCGGGCGACGGGAATTTCACCTTCAGCAGGGGGTGGGCATCGGCGTGGATGGACGCCGCCAGCCGGTCGAAGCAGTCCCGGGCCGCGAACCGGCACTCGTCCGCACTACCTGCGATCTGGCCTTTCTGGACCGCCTCCATCACGCCGTGGAAGCAGGTGCCGAGCAACGCCAATGGGTGCGGCGCCAGCGCGTCGCGCCGCCCGAACGCAGACCAGGCAGCCCTGGCCGGGCACCCGAGGAGCGTTTCATAGAGCGAGGGTGAGATGCGGTCGATGCGGCTCGGGGCTGGCGGATCAGGGATCAGCACTTGGACCACGCCTCTCACTCGTACGGGAATCTGACCGCTCGGAGCACCGACTGGAGCTCCACTCGGAGGTCCTGCCGTTCGCCTTCGGCCACCGCTGCGGCAACGTCGGCCCGGAAGTTGGTCCGCGCCCTGTCCCATAGCGGATGGACGAGGACGACGGCGAGGTGTTGCGCCGGGTCAATGCCAGCGTCAAGCCCACCGAGCTGGCCGGCCGTCAGGCCGAGGCCGGAGAAGTACGGGCCGGCGATGCGGTTCAGCAGCGTCGCCCAGTACGGGTAGCGGAGGTCGATCTGAGCGCACGGGTCGAGCGCCAGCCTGACCATGTCGAGACCCGTACGCCAGTCCAGCAGGGGGTGGTATGCCATGTTGCCGAACTCCCTGAGGCACCGGTGGCAGGAGCTGGCGCACTCCTCCTCGTGGGGGGCGTCGACGAGCGGGCGCCAGAACGAATCGTCGGGCGGCGTGCCGCCGCCGACGATGAACTCGAGGAGCGCTTCGAACCGGCCCGGCTCGCCGAGGTGGGTGCAGTACCCGGCTCCGTTTTCCAGCGCGTCGGAGAGGAAGACCCTTGCCGACGGCGGAGCGAAGGGACTGCTGAAGTCCATCACTGGCTGGATCCCGAGGTCGAGCTCCGACTCGGCAACGTCCATCCAAACCGCGGCAGCGCGCCTGACGAGGAAGCCCAAGGAGTACCAGCCGGCCCTTGCCTCCGGCACAGCAGGGTTGAGGCACAGCCCGACGGGCACGTCGGCCACTCCCGCCGTCAGTACGTCGGTGTTCGCAATGGCGGCGAGTGCCCGCCGCAGCGGCTGCTCGGCGGCGTCGAAGCGCGGGGCGGATATCGCCCGCCGCTCCGCCAGGGACAGATCCTGGAGCGCCTGGTTGAAGGCGTCCTCGGTCATCCACACGTCCTGGTTGGCGAGCTTCTGGAACACGAAGTCCGATCCGCCGTTGTCGTTGACCCGGTAAACCCGCTGCGATCCCGCGTCGACCGAGAAGTTCCGGGCCGCGGTCGGCGGATTCGGGCTGGACCCGATCCTGGCCCGCAGGGCGCGGGGGGTGAACTCAAATCCGCCGGTGAACTCCGCGCCGATCGAGAACCACGTCGTAAAGCCCGGAGGCTCGCTCAGCTCGACGGTCCGGTAGCCGCTGCCCGAGCGGGCGGCGGAGCAGTAGGGGCACCCCCCCTGGGCGGGGGGACCGGGCACCAGCGCCTGGCACCGCCGGCATACGCCGACCTCCACCGAGTTGGCCAGGGGGTCGGGAGCCGCCACGACGCTGTCCCCGAACGGGCGGTAGTCGACGACGCCGACCGAGGTGTGCAGCTCGTCGTCCTTGACCGTCTGCGCACCGGGAGCGAACTGGCTGATGGCAATGTCGAGCTGCCTGTCGATGACGCCGCGGTCCGGCGGCCAGCCGTGGGCCAGCAACGGCCATTCGTGGTACAGGTTTCGGACGCGGGTCGGAAAGCCGAACATCGGGAGCACACCCATCGATGCGAGCCGCTCGCTGAGCGCCAGGTGCGGGAGGCTCTCCGGATGCCGTGTGACTTCGTCGATCGCCTGCAGAAGGTCGTGGCGCACGTCCGCCGCCATGGCGGCGCGGCCCGCGGCGGACTCCATCGCCGTCCTTCGCAGGATCGCTTCGCAGACCGAGTCCATTTCGCCGGGGTGGTTCGCTATCCAGGAGTCGACGACCGGCCGATGCTCCGGCCACTGCTCGACGGTTCCGAACTCGCCGTGCACGTTGTCGGCGCCGGCCGGCAGGTCGATCCCCCTGAAGGCGCGCCTGAGCACCTCCTTGTTGACGACGCGCTTGGCGATCTCCTCCCGCGAGACGTCTACGTAGGGCATGGGAGGCGGCTCGGCCGTGATCAGGCGGGGCCGCTCGAAGTAGTAATCGTCGTGGCTTCTGCCGCGGCAGAGGGTGAGCGCCGCCGCCATTCCGAGGCCCCGGCGGCCGGCGCGGCCGACGCGCTGCTGGTAGTTGAACCGGACCGGCGGCATGTTGGCGAGAGCGATCGCCTGCAGCGATCCGATGTCCACGCCCGCCTCCATCGTCGTCGTCACGCTGAGCAGGTCGACGCCGGCCGCCGGCCCGGACTCCTCCTGCAAGAAGACCTCTTGGAACCGCCGCTGCCTTGAGATGCGGTCCTCGCCGTTGGTCTGTCCCGTGAGCTCCTCGCAGCGGAGCCGGAACGGCTGGGCGCCGCTCCTCGCTAGATACTCGTAGAAGTCCTCCGGCTCGGCGTCGACTGGGCACATCACGGGGGCGGCCGGCAGCGGACGCAGGCATGTCGTGCACACCCGCCCCGAGGGGTGCAGGTGCGACCTCCCGCATCGTTCGCACCGGTAGACCGCGATGCGCTGGTCGGCGTCCGGGCGGGGAGCCAGCACCTGCAGCTCCTCGGGCGCTATAAGCCACTGGTTGAGCCGCCGGCCGAGCCTGGCGGTCACGCTGTTGAGGAGCGCGATCGGGTTCCGACCGGAGCGGTCGGCCACCTCCTGGAGGAAATTCTCGATGTACGACGGCGGTTGCGGCTGCCCTTCGGCATCCGACCCGGTCCAGCGCCGTCGCTGCGCCAGCATCCTGATGGTCGACGCGGTCGCCTGGTCTTCAACGCTTTGCGGCCCGTTTCCGTCGACCCACAGGAAGCCGAGGTTGAGGGACTCGAAGTCCCTGCTGCCATCGGCGAAGAGGACGTCTTGGACAACCGACTTTCGCAGCGAAGCCTCGATCTGGTCCCGCAGCTGCTGCTCCACTGGCTGCAGTCCGGCGCGGTAGGCCCGGGGCGACGCGTCCCAGTCGAACAGTGCGTCCCACCACACCGTGCGGGCGCGCCGCCCGCGGGGCCGGTACTTGGTCACCGACGGCTGGGGGCCGCCCGGGTTCATACCGACTTCGAGAAGCCGCATCCGGGCCGCGTCGAGGAGGGAGTTGAACGGCGCCGAGGCGAAGCCGCCCGGCGCCACCGGCGGAATCAGCGCGGCGGGCGGCGGGCCGCCGACAGCTGCATGCCGAAGGACCTCTCCGGACACCTCCGGAGGCAGTTCGCCGAGGAGCCTCTGGCGCTGGGCGAACTCCTCCTGGGTCAAGGGCGCCTGCTGCTGGCGGTGCTCCAGCGCTGCCAGCGCGACCGCCGCCTGGTGGACCGCCAGCGCTTCCGCGTACTGCGCCACAGCGCCAGCGGCCTCTCCTGCGAGTTGCTCGTAGGCCACCTGCCGAAGGCTGTCGAGGTGGTGGGCCAGCTTGATTCCGGTTGAGAGCTTCGCGGCGTCCTGGCGGCTGTCGGAGAACAGCACGAGCTTCCTCGAGACGGGGTCCAGCTCCCGCATCATGGCGTCGCAGAGCAACTGGACTACCCGCTGGAAGCCCGATCCGAGGTCCCTGATCGACGAGCCCACCCGCCGCCGCGCCCAGTCCGCGCCGCAGTGGGGGCACTTCGAGGGGAAGGCATTGGCGTCCGGATCAGGGCTGATGAACACGTAGCCGCCCGTCAGGCCCGGCTGGGATGCCTGCGCTCGAGGCGGCCTCGTTAGGCGGGCGATCTGCTGGTCCAGTACCGCAGGAGTCCATCGCCATCCGCGCTGGCGGTCCTGCTGCCACTGCCACTGGGGGCCGGTTTGGTGGGTGGCTCTGGCCAGGCGCCTTCCGGAGGCGGGCCAGAACACCATGTACTCGGAGAACGTCCTCCTCAGCGAGGCGGACCGGTCTGGGACCCGGTCCAGATCCGGGTAGTCGGGTGACAGGAACCACGCGTTGGGCGAGTCTGGATCGAGCTTGTGGAAACCTCCGAGCAGGACTTCGCCGCACGGCTGGCAGTACAGAAGCTCGAGCACGGCGGCCTGGCAGGAGTCGCAGCGCGGCCGCGGTTCTGTGAAGAGCCGCCCCACCGGGGGCGCGTCCGCGCCCGCCGGCGTGCGGCCGGACCTGCCACCGCAGTCAGGGTTCGTACACGCCCAGAGCCGTCCCGCGTTGTGGAAGAAGTAGTGCACGCGCAACGGGAGAGGCGCGACCTCTTCGTCGGTCCGGGCCACAGCGAGGCAGCGGACAAGACCCTTGGCGGCGGCGATGGCCTCCCCGTCGCTCGATTCAAAAGCGCGCACCGCCACTGCTTCCACGGTGAAGGGTCCCGACTCTCCGGCCTGGCGAACGGCTTCCAGCGCGCCGGTCTCGGCTAGGACGGACGCAAGTAGCGTCGCTGCTTCCTGCCCGTTCCGCGGTGCGCCGGCCAGCTCCTGGGTAGCTGCTTCGACGCCGGAGTCCAAGGCCGCGCCAGCGCGGACGAACCTCGCGGCTTCGCCGGCGAGGCCGCCCTGGCCTCCAGGGAATCGTTGCTGATGGCCGGGAATCACGGCGAAGGAGTCCGGGTCCCGTCCGAAGAACTGCTCGAGGTACTGGCGGCTGTCGGCGTCGTCTTCTATCGAGGCGCTCGTTGCAATGATGCGGAGCTGCGGGGAGTCCGGTGTCAGTCCGAGCCTGTCCAGGAGGGCGCGGAGCAGGTATCCGACCTCGGTCCCCGGCGTGCCGCGGTAGCTGTGAAGCTCGTCGACCACCAGGTGGAAGAGGTTCGCCCGGTCCGCCTCAAGCCACGCTCTGGTGCGGTCGAACACGGCCTCCTCGACGCCCCGCATCAGCATGATGTTGAGCATGCTGTAGTTGGTGATGAGGATGTCCGGGGGGTGGTCCTGCATGTCCCACCGGGACCACATCTCCGAGCCGGCCGGGTCCTGGAAGTAGTTGAGGATCCGGGCGTCGCCGCGCGCGGCTGCCGAAGCTGTGGCCCGCCCCCAGTCCCGCTGCATCATCCGGAGCCGGCGCCGCAGCTCCGTGCGCTTGTTCTCGTTCGTCGGAAGGCCGGGTACTGGGGTGGCGCCTGTGTAGCGGCCGAACCAGAAATGCTGGGCGGGCCTGTTCTGGGCCATCCACTCGCGCGGTCCAGGCGCGTCGCAAGCTTCTCGGATGCGGCCCAGCTGGTCCTCGATGAGGGCGTTCAGCGGGTACAGGAAGAGCGCGCGCAGTGCGGCGGGGCGCTCCGCTGGCTCGTAAGCCCGCTGCGCCGTCCGCCCCCCGCCGGAATCCCACCAGAACGGGGCGGGCTGGCTAGGCGCGCCCCAGCCTCCGGCCGACTCCTCCACCAGACCAGCGAAGACGGGGATCATGTAGCACTCGGTCTTCCCCGAGCTGGTCGCCGACGTGACGACGACTGCCCGGCCTGCCCGGGATGCCTCCCAGGCCTCGAGCTGGTGCCGGTAGAGAGTTCGGTTCGAGGGGAAGAGGCCTCGGCCGATGAACTCCCCGGCTTCGGCGCTGACGCCGAGGCGAGCGCACGCGGCGTCGATGGACAGCCCCGAGGACTCATGCGGGACGATCGGCTCGAAGAGGGGGTGGCGGTACAGCTGACGGTCGCGGTCAAACAGCGCCCGTCTTTCCTCCATGAGTGCCTGGTATCGGAGGCGAAACGGGCTGTCGAGGTACCGCAGGAACGCGCGCCTGATCTCGTCGAAGGTCTTGAAGGGGTCGTCCATCAGCCTGCGCTCCGTTCTTCAGGCAGCCAGTGGGGTTCGGGCGGCCGCAGCCCTGCCGCCAGCATCAGCACACCGGCAACGGCGGGAGGAACGCCGCCGTAGACGAGTCGGTTGTCTTCCAACGCGGCTGGGGCTCCCGAGCAGGCAGCGGCGGCGCGTGCCATCGCCTCCGGCAGCGGTGCCCCCATTGGCACGATGAGGCGCCTCGCACCCTCGTCGTAGGAGAGGAGGGCGACTCGGTTTATGTGTGCAGCGGCGTAGACGGCCCTGCGCCTGTCGAGCGGGAGCAGGGCATGCCTGGGCCCGCGTACGTAGTGACGCAGGCCGCCGTGCCGGGACCGGTATTCGTATGCCGTGTCGGGAAGGAGGCCGTCCACCCATCTCAGGGTCCGAAGGTCAAACGACCTCACGGACCAGTTGGTTGGAGCCGCGCCAGGAGCGGCGGATCCAAGGACGGCGGGATCGGCTCCAACGCCGCGCACAGGGCGCTGGCGAGGCCCGGGACGTAACGGAGCCCTGCGCCGGCGGCTGCTCCGCCAAAGGCCTCGGCCGGTCCGGCCACGCGGATGCTGTCAGGTCCATCGTGCGTTTCCGACGCCTCGATGCGGCAGCCTTCCTTCTCGCACGAGCGGGCGAGGGCATCGACGAGGCGCGGAGTGCGGCCGCCGCTCAGAACTGCGCGCGACGGCTCGCACAGGCCGCCGAGAACAGGTGCGAAGGTCCGCCATCGGTTGCCTCCGTCGATGAAGAACTCGACGTGAGCCATCTCGGACAGCCGAGTCCTCATCCGGCCGGCGGTCGCGGCGGACTCGTCGTCCGGGGCCTCGACGGCGGACAGCGCCCTGCGGAATGTGGCCCAGGAACCTTCGCGAACGTGCGTCAGCCAGTGAAGCAGGAGTTCGCCTCTCGTCACGTCCGCCTCCGCCAGCGGCGCTTGAGAGCCTTGGAGGCCAGCCAGTAGCTGCGCCAAGCAGCTCGCAGGTCGACGTCCGGTCCCGCCTCACATAGCCACCCGAGCCGCGGCCGGCGAATGTGGGCGTCGTAGACCGCCGAGGTCCAGGCCGACGCTGGAGCGCCGGGCCGGGACCGCCCGAAGTCGACGGCCTCCGGCGCGGGCGGGCGTTCGGTCAGGCACAGGACCATTGCGCCGCGGCGGGTCCCCAGGGACACGGCCCATATGGGCCGGAAGGGGGCCGCAACCAGGGTGCCCCGGTCGGAGGAGGCGCCTCTGGCCACCTGGTCCGGCCTCGCGCCGATGACGGTCCAGAGTCCGGGAGGAAGGGCGACGCACAGCCGGGTGTGGCCGTTCGCAGCGCCGACAAGGGGCGCGCAGGCGTCCCATCTGCCTTCCGGCTCGACGATCTCCAGCCTCCTGCGGACGCGTCCGACCTCGACGAGGTGTGGGCCGACCTCGAGGTTGCCTGAGGGGTCGACGACGCCATCCCTCACAGCTACCGGCCGGCTGTCGATGGTGGCCGTAAGCCCGTCCGGGCCGCCGACCAGGATGGTCGGAGGAGCGCCGGCCAGCCACGTGGCCCGCCGGCCGATGCGCAGTCCTCCCCGGAGTATCACGGCGGCGGCCGACTCGACGCCGAGCGCGTCCAGGCTGGGCGGCGGCGGCTCGCTGCTCTTGGGAACGATGCCGGTGAAGAGGCGCCAGCCGTCGGGGACGGCGGGGTGGTCCGGCGCCCGGCAGCGGACCGACGTAACCGTGCTCAGGAATTCCTCGGCTGCCGCCTCCAGCGGTGCGCTGCACAGAACCGCCGACTCGACGCCGAGCGGAAGGCCCCTCTGCGAGAGGTATCCGGTGAAGTCTGCGGCTGGTCGAAGGGCGATTGCGGTCGACGGCGGGCGATGTAGCGAGACCGGTCCCCGCGGCGACGACCCCACCCACAGGAAGCCGCGTTCTAGTGCCGGGCCGTCGTCGGCTGCTATCGGCACGGGGTCGTACCACCCCTGCTCTCCCGCTTCGAAGACGTGTGATCCATCGTCGAACGTGGAGGGGAAGCTCAGCGGCCTGCGAGGAAGGAAGGACAGGTACGGCTGGCGGCGGCGGAAGTCGAGAAGGACGTGGACGGCCGCGGTCCGGCGCCCGAACCTGTCGGTCCAAGACCCGTCCCACGCCTCGAGCTCCAGGGACAGCTGGCCCTCCACGGCCGGGCGCCGTTCGTCCGCCATGGCGCTCTCACCCGCCCGGCTGATAAGGCCTCGGGCGGAGGCCCAGCGCTGAAAGGCTTCGCCTAGGAATGCGGGGTCGGCGTTGCTCCCGGGTTCCAGCCCGGCCCAGTCGAAGAAGTCCGGCAGCTTGTCGATGTCGACCTGCCGCAGCGGCACGTGACCGAGCGGATAGGCGATGTACCGCCGGAGTCCTGGGTCGGGCCCTGGAAGCGCCAGCGTCCGGCCGCTTTGGCGCTCCAGCCACGAGCTCAGCAGGTCCCAGAGGTTCCCGAAGTCTACGGGATTGAACCCGCGGGGGTGCCCGCCCACCAGATCGCAGCCGAGCAGCGAGGCCAGCCGCGGGTAATAGGCGTTGGGCCCAGCTTCCTCATCGGAGTGCATCTGGTAGGCGGCGAGCACCGAGAGGGCGAGGAATGCGGCCGAATGCGGCAGGCCGTCCGCTGCGACCCCGGCCAGCGCCCAGAGCTTGTCGGGCTCGCTCAGGATCCGGGTCTGGTAAGCGAGGGAGACGGCGGCGGCGAAGTCCAGCGCCGCATCCTCGGGGCTCAGAAGCTCGCCCTCCTCGGCTTCCAGTGCCGCGGAGAGGATCCTTGGCGTGATGCTGAGATATGCGGGACCGCGTCGATCCGACGGCTCGAGCAGGCAGTGCTCAACGAGGGCGTGGTTCCATCGCAGGTACGGCTCGGGAAGGAAGAAGCCGGGCGTGAGCTTCGGAGGCCGCCTGTCGAGTGCGGAAGGGCGGGGGGGAGCCGAACGGAGCTGCCCGGCGCGTGAGATCCCCGGGCCGCCTGGAACCGCCGCCCGGCTCCCGGCGCGAGCGCCGCCCTCGGCGCTGGGCCCGCCCAGAGCAGCCTCGACATGGGTGCACGCCGTCTCGCTGCCCTCCGCGGCTCGGAGTTGCGGCTGCTGCCCGGCCGCGGGCTCCTTCGGGGGAGGGGCTTGGCGTGCAGACGCGGCACCGTGGCTTGCAGATGCCGGCTCCGCCAGGTGGGTGGAGTCCGCCGGAGACGGCTCAGCGCGGGCGCCACCCTCAACCTCCGTCGACTGGAAGCCGCCGGCGCTCGTCCTCGACGGCTCCTCTTCTGCGCCGTCGTGCTCGGGCGGACCGACGGCAGATGACGTCTCGGAGGGCGCCGAGGCCTCGCGGTTGACCACCCGCTCCAGGCTCGGCGCGCCGGTCCCAACAGCTTCGTCGGTCGAGGGCGCAGGAGCAGAGGCGGCCGGCGCGGGCGGATAGGCGCCGCCTGGGTCGGCGCGCGGGGGGACCACGTCCGCTTCGTCCTCCTCCATCCGGACGGACCCGCCTCCGGCAACCCCCGCCTCTGTATTCGCGGCGCCCGCCGGCGGCTCGCCGCCCTCCGCGGCTGGGGGTTCCGGCCGCTGCCCGGCCGCGGCCTCCTCGTCGGGGGGTTCTTGGTGTGCAGACGCGGCACCGTCGACAGCCGAGTCCGGCTCCGCAGGGAGGGCGGCATCTGCCAGGGCCGAGCCGACCGCTTCCCCTGCTCGCCCCCGCTCCCGGTAGGCGAACCCGCCTCCGCTGGCCGCAGTCGGTGCGATGTCGGCGTCCGCCGGCCCCGTTCGCTCCTCCGAGTCGACGGCCCGCAGATCCGTGGCTGCCGGCGGCGACCCTGGCGTGGGCGTGGAGGGCGTCAGGTCGGGGCTGGGCTCCAGCGCGCGGGACAACGCAGTCGCCCGAGACGCCCGGCGGCTCCTGCCTCCTGTCGCACGAAGGGCGCCACCCAGGAGTCGACGGAGGAGCGCTCGGAAGGGTGCTAGGGGCCCTGGCCGATGGGTCACGTTAGAGCTCGAGAATGAGTTCGGCGATCGCCTTAGTGACCAGCGGGCAGACCGCGTTGGCGAGTTGTTGCTGCTTGTGGACGAGCCCGCCCCGGCCTCCCGCGGGGTTGCCCTGGAATCGGAACCAGTCCGGGAACGACTGCAGCCGGGCGGCCTCCCGGAGGGAGAGACCACGGTGCTGGGAGGGGTGCACAAGCATGCTCTTGCGGTAATGGCCGATGGTGATTGAGGGCTCACCCCACAAGAGCCGGCGGTAGATGTTGCTGTGGGTCCGATTGACGTCTGCGTAGTTGGTGAGGGTGTCGGCGATGCTCTCCCAGTTCCCACCTGGGGGGATCTTTTGGTACCGCTCGATGACGTAGTCGGCGTGCCTGGACGTCACATGGTCCGTGACCGCGTTCTGCTCGGCGCCCACCCGCATGATGGACAAGAAGCTGTTGGCACCGAGGGCCGCCCTGGTCGGCTCGACGTACGCCATACGTTCGACGGCGTGGCCGTTACCGACCGGCGGAAGGTCGCCGACCGCGTCGCGGACCGTTATGTAGTCCCGCGACGTCCCCGGGCCGTGGGACGGTTGCGGGAACGGGCCCCAGGGCCCGAAGTCGTCAGGGTCATAACCCAGATCTCGGTGAACGCCCAGGACGAAAAGGCGGCTCCTGTACTGCGGGACTCCGTACCAGACGGCGTCCAGTAGCTGGACGAAGACCTCGTAGCCGGCGGCTGCCATACGCGTTCGGATGTGGTCGAGAACACTGGAGCGGGCCTGTGGAGCGCCGCTCTTGCGAGTCCAATGGATCCCCTGGACGTTCTCGAGAAGGAAGACGCGCGGCGCGAGGCGGACGACATATCTCAGAAAGACGTCGATGAGCTGGTTGTGGGGGTTGGAGCTATGCCGCGAGTTCCGGTTTGCGTTCGAAAATCCCTGGCAGGGCGGCCCGCCGATCAGAACGTCGGCCCCGCCCCACTCCTCAGCCCTGCGTTCAACCTCCTTCTGCGCCTTCGTCGAGCGGAGGTCGACAGAATCTACGTGCGTCGGCGTCAGGGGGACGCTGCCTGGGAGAATCCTGTCCACCGCAGCATGGTTGCTACTCAGGGTCTGCACGTAGATCGGATCGACCTCGCCGGAGTAGACAAGCCGGTAGCGCGACCGCCCCGAGCCGGCGAGCAGAAAACCGAGTCCCATCCCGCCCGCCCCAGCGAACAGCTCGACCACGTTGACTGGCCTCGACGCGCTGACGAGTCTGCGCCTGGAGGGCGGTCGCCAATGCGGGACCAGACGGGCGACCGCATCGGCCTGGTCCTGGCGGCGGGAGAGCTTGATATTCGCCCGCAGCCTCGGCCCGCTTCCGTTGACGGCGCCCGGGCCCTCGTCTCCGGACCCGGCTTCTCGGAGCGCTGCGGACCTCTCGACGCGCCGGACGAGCGGCCTGATCCAGCGTGCCCACCCGACCGTCTCGATCAGCTGCTCGAGCGTGGCATCGTCGGCCATAGAGAGCCCGAACACGGTGCCGGGATGCACGCCGTTGATACCGCCGGTTTGCGCCGTGAAGAGGGAGCCGGCCGGCCCGGACCCAAGGCGGCCAGCGCCCAGGCGTGCAACGGCGTAGGTGACGCTCCGACCGTCGACTCCCGCCACAGGCACCGTGAAACTGCGCTACCTCGCCCGGTCCAGGAGTTCGGAGGCAAGGACTATTCCGCGCACCTTCGCGCCCTGCCCGATCGCCACGGGTCTGCTGGGCCTGACCTCGACGACGGCATCGAGCCCGCGGGCGGCCAGGCCGTCGAGGAAGCGGGGACTGCAGCCGTACGCCGGCCCGCATATCACCACGGAGCCTCTGCAGGACACCCCGTCAACCATGTCGAGGGCCAGGTCGGACCGCTGCTTCGCATCGGAGTCCCGAAGCAGACCGGGCAGGTACGAACGCTCGGCAGCGACACGAATCCCGTTGCGACCGATCCGATGGACCCGCAGGAGCACCCTGGAGGCGCGGTCGGCCACCCCCGCCGCGCCTCGCCGCACGGCCCTGGCCGAGTCGTCCTCGACCAGGATGATGTCTCTCCAGCGCGACAAGGCAGCCGGCGATACCAGCTGGACCTCGGCCCCCGAAAGAATGAGGCCGGTGGAGCTGCCATTCGTGTCCGGCCCCGACCCGGCCGCTCCGGCGGGCAGAACTCGAGGACTTCCCGATTTGCTGCTCCTAGCCGGCATGGCGGGCGGCGCCTTTCGCGGAATCAGATCGCGGAGGACGTTGCGCGGAGGACCAAGCTCGCGGCCCAACCGTTTGGATACGACGGGGTGAGACGCGGGGCGGCGATCGACGATGCCTGGCGGCTTCATCCCAGTCAGACCCGGCCGGAGGCGCCATCTGACCGGCTTCGGTCGTCGATGCCTGCCACGCGGGGCACCTGCATGGAGACCTTCGCTCACAGCCGAGACCATGAGCGGGGGGTGTGACAGCTAATCCGGCAGCAAAGGAGGCCGACACCGCGCTCCAGCAACGCCTCGACTCGGTCCTCGCTGATCTGCGGCCACGCGGCCCGGCCGACCCCTCCCTGCCGATGTCGTGCCGCCGAAGCTCCACTAGACCTCGAGCGCCTCGAAGTTTTGCGATGAGACCGCCGACGGATTCGTTGGCGGAGCCGGTGAAAACCACGATGTCGTCCCGGTTATCGCGGAAGATGCCGACCTTCTCGTGGTAGATGCCCACGGTGCGCTCATCGGCCTCGACGAGGGCGATCTTGATGTCGAGCCGGCCTTCGGCGATCAGCCAGGCGAGGAACTCAAGACGCTGACGGATCGGGTCGGGGACATGGCGATCGTCCAGCTCGCGGAGCAGCACTGCTTCGATGATCCGCTCACGCTGTTCATAGCCTTGGCGGATCGCGGCCGCGTCCTCTTCGGTGAGGCTTGGGGAGGCGACTGGGCGCATGCGGCCCTCACGATCCAGGAACGGACGAAGACCACGAGCGGCAGCAGCCATGGAGGTGCTGGTGAGGTAGCCAACACCTCGAGCATAGTCGGTCGCGTTGGCAAGGCACGGCTCGTAGAAGTCGCGTAGGAGCTGGTGCCGTCCGCTGCGGTCGTGAGGCTCGAGGTCAAGGTCACGGAGCATCGGCGTCACAGACTTGTGGATCCGATCCGGCACCCCGCCTGTCGAGAGGCCGAGTCGCACCCGGTCATGACTCTCATCCTGATCAGGGCGCACCGATCCTCGATCGCCAGCCCGGTCGACAGGAGCACTCGAACCCCGGCTTCAGCGAACGCGGCAAGAGCCGGCTCTGAAGCGCGGCAAGCGGATTCTAGACCTGGGGAGCCGACGGACAAGTAACCCCTCATTCCCATCTCGGACTCCAGCCTATCGGCGCAGACCTTATCTTGCTGCAGAGACAAAGGCGAGAGGAGCCCTCTTGCCGGCGGTTGACGGTCGCCAACCCAGAACAGCGGGCGCTGCGGGAGCGGCTCTATGCTGATGGTCTCCCTGATCGCCGACACGACCGTGTTCCGGACTGCCCTGCCCGGCCAGGAGCCCCTGCGTACGGCCGGCAACGACCACGAGGCCGGCGAGTTCCGCCAGGTGCTGCAGCAACCGCGCGACGCCCTGACACGGCTCTGCCGGATCATCGGTGTGATGGAGCCGCCGGTGCCACCCGCCGCCACGCCCGGCTGGCGCTCCACCCAGAAGCCGACACCTCGCCGCGCCAGACCCTGAGCGGGACCTGTCGTAAGGTGCGGGGTCGGTCGACGACCTGATCGATGAGCTCCTCGGCGCCTCCGACGAGGAGGAGGACGACCACCACCCACAGTAGGCGGCACACCTCTCGATCCTGCTGGCGTGGCCCTTCGGCGGCCGCGCCGGCAGCGTGGTGGCGTCGTCGGCCTTCCGCCGCGGTCGCGGAACCGACGCCGAACGAAACAACCGACACGGCGCCACGACCCCACGCCGCAGCCCGGCTCGCACTGAATAGCCCACGGTGGCCCACACGCAGCCCACGGGCGCCGCCGGGACGACGCCCCGACCATCCCTGCCGCCACGCCCAGCAGCCGCCCACCGCGCGGCCGTCGGTCTCTACGGCGTCCCCGCCACAGCCCGGCAGCACAGCGCCGAAAGTGCCTACCGCAGACCCGCGGATCAGCGGTAAATGCCCAGGTCACAGAGCGAATCAGTCCTTGAGGTGCTGGCGTGGTCGAGGTAGGTCCTTGGACGCCGGATCACCCGCACCGAAAGGAGCCGCACATGGCCACCACCGGCACCACCGGGGCCAAGACCCCGAGCGTCGAGGCGATCCTGGACGCCCTGCGCCACCACCCGGACGCGACCGCCGCCGAGCTCGCCGAGGCTGCTGGCATCGGCCGCTCCACCGCCGGCAAGACCCTCGCCAACCTCGAGGCCCAGGGTCGGGTCAGCCGGCAGCGCGACACGTCCGGGGGCGGCAAGGCCACCCCGGACCACTGGACGCTGGTCTCTGACCCCCCCGCCGACCACACCGGCCGCGCCGAGCCCGAACCGCAACCTGCCACCGGCGAGGTGCCCGTGGACGAGCCGGCCGCCACGCCCGAGACCTCGGCCGAGGCGCCCAGCGCCGAAGCGGTGCCGCCGGCCACCGGCACACCCGACACCGGCGAGGCCGACGCGACGGCGGCGACCACCCAGTCCGCGCCCGACGCCGACCGACCCCCAGGCGGGGCCACCGGTAGCGGCCCGCGGCTGCGTCCTGGGGCGCTGCGCGCCCTGGTCCACGCCTGGCTGGCCGAGCGGCCCGGCCAGGAGTTCACCCCGACCAGGATCGGCAAGGAGCTGGGCCGCAGCGCCGGCGCAGTCGGCAACGCGCTGGCCACCATGACCGACCAGGGCGAGGTCACCCAGACCAGCAGCAAGCCCCGTATGTACGCCCTCGCCGAGGGCGGCGACCAGGCGAGCGCAACGCGCTGACCCGCCCACCATCCAAACAGTAAGTGCCGCCGGGGGCGCGACCACGCCCCCGGCCGACGCGCATCAGGAAAGCTGAGGTTCCCGATGCCCCACAAGCCTACCGGCGGCGAGCAGCCGCCGGGCGAACGGGCCGACGAGCTGCTCGCCATCGTCGCCCATGAGCTGCGCCGGCCGCTGACGGCGCTGCTGGGCGCCCTGGCGACCCTGCAGCACCGCGGCCAAGCCCTCTCCACCCCGCAGCAGGACGAGCTGGTTGGCATGGCACGCCGCCAAGGCGAGCAGCTACAGCGGCTCCTGGACCAGGTCCTAGTCGCCGCCGGCCTGGAGCGCCCCCATGCCGGCATGGCCCGGCGGTCGCTGGTCGACGCGGCCGCCCTCGCCCACGAGGCGGGGCTGGCCGCCCGGCTCGCCAACCCCGGCCGTCCGATCACCGTCGACCTGGCCGGGCCGCTGCTGGTCCGCGCCGATCCGCTGGCGATCAGCCGCATCCTCGGCAACCTGCTCGACAACGCCGCCACGCACACCCCGTCGGGGGCGCCGATCCGGCTGTCGGCCAGCTGGGATGGTCTGCACGCGCTGCTGGCGGTCCAGGACGCCGGGCCGGGCATCCCACCCGCTGAGCGCGAACGCGTCTTCGAGCGGTACGCGCGGCTCGACCAGCAGACAGGTCGGCCTGGTGTCGGGCTGGGGTTGGGCCTGTACATCGCCAGGCGGCTTGCCCGCACCAACCGCGGCGAGCTGCGCGTCACCGACCCGCCGGGCGGCCCAGGGGCCCGCCTTGAGCTGCGCCTGCCCCTGGCGGCATCGCCGACACCGAGCACCCGCGGACAGGACTAGCGGCGCGCTCGTGATCCGGTACCGCATCGAGTGGTCGTCCGTGGCGCATTGTGGCCGCGATCCGTCGGGGCTGGTAGTTCGGTGCGGGTGGGGATGAGCGGAGGCCGGTCGTGGTTGGCCGTGACGGCGCGTGTGGGCCGCTGTCGGCCGCGCACGGGCCTGCCTGGTAGCAGGGGGGGGGTGCCGGTGGCCATGTGGGCACCCGCGCGGCGGCGCGTGTGCGGTCGACGGGTGAGCGGCCCGGCCCCGGCGGGACGGGATCATGGTCAGGACGTCTGGCTGCTGGGCAGGCCGTTGCTAGGCGTCGACGCTGTACCAGGGCGAGCGCTAGGTGCTGGATACTGGGGTGCATGGACCTTGGGGTGATGCCGCCGGTGGCGCCGATACTGGCCAAGCCGGTCGCCGAGCTGCCCGACGGGGCGTTCAGCTTCGAGCCCAAGTGGGACGGGTTCCGCACGATCGTGTTCCGCGACGGTGAGGAGGTGGAGCTCGGCAGCCGCAACGAGCGCCCGCTGACCCGCTACTTCCCCGAGTTGGTCGCCGCGGTCAAGGCGCACCTGCCCGCCCGGTGCGTGATCGACGCCGAGATCGTGGTCCCCGACGCCGCCGGCCAGCGGCTGGACTGGGACGCGCTGCTGCTGCGCATCCACCCCGCCGCCAGCCGGGTCGCCCTGCTGGCCACCCAGACCCCGGCCCGCCTGATCGCCTTCGACCTGCTGGCCCTTGGGGACGTGGACTGGACCGGCCAGCCGTTTCGCCGGCGGCGGGCGGCGCTGGAGGAGGCCCTCGCCCGGGTGAGGCCGCCTGACCCGCACCACCACCGACCGCGACCTGGCGAGTGAGTGGCTGGGGCGGTTCGAGGGCGCCGGGCTGGACGGCGTGGTCGCCAAGGCCCTTGACGGGGTCTACGAGCAGG
>DASYUT010000161.1 GCA_036000965.1 Actinomycetes bacterium | reverse complement strand
GGTGCTGCTGGTCCTCGGCCACTTCGCGATCATGCACGTGATCGACGGCGGCATCTCGCGCGTGAACTTCGCGTTCGTGTCGGGCCGCTGGTCCAACCCGTTCTGGCGCGTCTACGACTTCGCCATGCTCACGCTGGCGCTGCTGCACGGCGGCAACGGGCTGCGCGTGATCATCGACGACTACGCGCGCAGCGGCGCCCGGCGGCTCGCCTACCAGGCGCTGAACCTCACCGTCATCGGCCTCACCTGGGTGCTCGGCTCGCTGACGATCTTCATTTTCACCCCGCAACGGCTGACGGCGATGACAGTGCGGCACTCCTACGACGTGGTGATCGTCGGTGCGGGCGGAGCCGGGCTCCGCGCGGCGCTGGAGGCGTCGGCGCGGGCGAAGACGGCCGTGCTCTCCAAGCTGTACCCGACGCGCTCGCACACGGGCGCCGCGCAGGGCGGCATGTGCGCGGCGCTGGCCAGCGTCGAGGAGGACAACTGGGAGTGGCACACGTTCGACACCGTCAAGGGCGGCGACTACCTGGTCGACCAGGACGCCGCCGAGATCATGTGCCGTGAGGCGGTCGACGCGGTCTACGACCTCGAGCACATGGGCATGCCGTTCAACCGCACGCCCGAGGGCAAGATCGACCAGCGCCGCTTCGGGGGCCACACCCACCACCACGGCAAGGGGCCGGTGCGCCGCTCCTGCTTCGCGGCCGACCGCACCGGGCACATGATCCTGCAGACCCTCTACCAGCAGAACGTCAAGCAGGGGACCGTCTTCTTCGACGAGTTCTACGTGCTCGACGTGCTGCTCGTGGAGGGGCGGGCGGGCGGGGTGGTCGCCTACGAGCTGGCCACCGGGGAGCTGCACGTCTTCCGGGCCAAGTCGGTGGTCTTCTGCACCGGCGGCTTCGGCAAGATGTTCAAGGTCACCTCCAACGCCCACGCCCTCACCGGCGACGGCCCAGGCGCGCTGTACCGCCGCGGCGTGCCCATGGAGGACATGGAGTTCTTCCAGTTCCACCCCACGGGGTTGTACCGGCTCGGCATCCTGCTCAGCGAGGCGGCCCGGGGCGAGGGCGGCATCCTGCGGAACAAGGACGGCGAGGCGTTCATGGAGCGCTACGCCCCCACCATCAAGGACCTCGCTCCACGCGACATGGTCAGCCGGGCCATCTACACCGAGACCCGCGAGGGCCGCGGCGCCGGGCCGGACGGGGACTACGTCTACCTGGACGTGAGCCACCTCGACCCCGAGGTGATCGACGCCAAGCTGCCCGACATCACCGAGTTCGCCCGCACCTACCTCGGCGTCGAGCCCAAGAAGGAGGGCGTGCCGATCCAGCCCACCGCCCACTACGCCATGGGCGGGATCCCGACCAACGTGCGTGCCGAGGTGGTCATCGACCCGGCCAACACGGTCCTGCCCGGCCTGTACGCGGCCGGCGAGTGCGCCTGCGTCTCGGTGCACGGGGCCAACCGGCTCGGCACCAACTCGCTGCTCGACATCGTGGTGTTCGGCCGGCGGGCCGGCAGCTACGCCGCCGAGCACGCGGCGACGGTCGGTCGGCCCGAGCTGCCCGACGACCCCGCCGGCCCGGTCGTCCGCATGCTCGAGGAGCTGGCCGGCCACCCGGAGGGCGAGCGGGCGGCCGCCATCCGGGGCGACCTGCAGGTCAACATGGACGCCAAGGCCGGCGTCTACCGCACCGAGACGCTGCTCAAGGAGATGGAGGTCGAGCTGGCCGCGCTGCGCGAGCGCTACCGCCGGGTCTGGGTGCAGGACACCTCCAGGCGGTACAACACCGACCTGCTCGAGGCGGTCGAGCTCGGCTTCCTCCTCGACCTGGCCGAGACCCTGGTCGTGTCGGCCAGGGCCCGGCAGGAGAGCAGGGGCGGCCACTTCCGCGAGGACTTCCCGGTCCGGGACGACAAGAACTGGCTGCGCCACACCCTGGCCTCCAGGACCGACGACGGGGTGAAGCTGGCCTACAAGCCGGTCGTCATCACGCGCTACCAGCCCATGGAAAGAAAATACTAGGAGCGTGTTTCCTGCTGGTGGACGGGGTTGGCGAGCAGGCCGGCGGGCTGCTGGGGCAGCTCGAACTGGATGGGGCGCCAGGCCGGGCCGAGTTCGTGCATGCGCTTGAGCTCGGCGAGGAAGGCGTGCCAGCCGGCCTGGGTCTGGTCGGCGTCGCCGTCCTTGGTGAAGCCGCTGTGGACGATGGTCAGGTGGGTCCTGCCGGCGGAGCCCTCCAGTTCCCAGCGCACTACCGTGTCGGGACGGTCGCCCGACGGCCAGGTGTAGGCCAGCGTCCGGCTGGGCTCCAGTTCCAGGATCTTGAGCGGGGCGTCGCCCGGGCTGAAGGTGATGTGGCCGCCGACCCGCGGGTCGGCCGCGGCATCGCCGGCGATCCAGCGGTTGAGCTGCTCGGGCTCGATGAGGGAGGCGTAGACCTGCTCAGGCGGGGCGTCGATGGTGAGGTCGACACGGGCCTCGTCGCGGCGGGCGTGGCTGAAGTCGCGCTTGGGGGCGAGGTCGCGTCCCTCGACGTGGTTGGCGAGGTTGGCGACGGAGAGCCGCCAGAAGTCGTGGAGGGGGACCCGGCCGGTCCCCGCCAGCAGCTCCTCGAACGTCGGCGCGCCGGTCTGGGTGAGCGTCAGCACGGTGCCGTCCCGCCCGTCCGGCTCCAGGAGGATCTCGGTGGTCGTCTCGTCGCCGTCCAGCAGCCACGCCAGGCGCAGCAGCCGGTCGGGTTCGGCGGCCAGCAGGCGCTGACGGCCGGGCTGGCCCTTGGGGGTGGAGCGGCCCCAGAACTCGAAACGGCCCTCGGGCAGCGAGACCTCGGCGTGCTCGGTCAGCCAGGTGCGCAGCGCGGCGGGGTCGGTCAGCGCCCGGTACACAGCTCCTGGGGGCGCGGCGATGCGTGCACGGAGGGTGAAGACGTCACTCACGGGCTTCTCCTTTCGGATAGCAGGCCAGGGCGATGCGGAAGGCGTCGCCGTCGGCGTCGCCGTAGCGGGTCAACAGGTCCTGAAGGGTGGTGCGGAGCTCGTCGAGGAACGCCTGCCGCCGCCGGAGGGGCAGGCGGATCTCGCCGGAGATGCCCAGCGACGGCAGCTCGGCGGCGGTCCGGTCGAGCCCGGCGAGGTCGGCCTGGACCTCTTCGACCAGGTTGAGCAGGTAGCCAAGGCTCAGCTCGTCCTGGGCGCGGCGGCCGCCGATGGTGCCCACCAGCTTGGGTGAGAGCCAGTAGGAGCGGGCGCTGGCCTGGTAGATGCCTTCGTGGATGCCGCGGACGCGGCGTTCGGCGACCTGGGTGGCCAGGCCGGCGTCGACCAGCCGCCTGACGTGGTAGTAGACCCGCTGGGGCGTCTGGCCGAGCTGCGCCCCGACTTCGGTGCAGGACCGCGGCTCGGCGAGTTGCCGCAGCACCTCGACGCGTTGGGGCTTGAGCAGCGCCTCGGCCTGCTCGAACCGGTCCAGGTACAGTAGCTCCCTCATTGCACAAGTAAGTTTGAACATAAGGCAAGTCTTTGTCAATCGTCCACGCCGTACTCCTGCGGCAAGTCCTGTCGTTCCCGTGACGCAAGTTCGCCACCTGGGCGGCGCATGCCCACTCCGAGTTGCCCGACCCGCAGGGTCGCGGATCATCCCCGCGGCCAGGACGATCGACAAGAACCGGCCGAAGGTCGGAAATACGCTCTAAAGGCCAGGCTCCTCAGCGGACGGGAGGCTGAGCTTTACGCCAATGCCGCTAACCGCCGCTTCGTGACGCCCTCGGGCACCGCAGACGGCCTCGTGGCCGCGATCAAGGCAGTGGGGTCGGCTGTCGTGCCGTTCGGGACAGGGCGCGGTCGCTGGCCGGCTGCTGAGGTGGACGCCGGCTCGCTGTCGCCGCGACCGGGGAGCGCCGGGCCGATCGCGCGGCACGGGCCGCGGTGAGGACGGCCACCGCGCCGCAGACCGCCACGGCGGCGAGCAGGAAGGCGGGCGACCAGCGGTCGGTCCCTGCGGTCAGCGCGTGCACCGTTGTCGCTGCGAAGAGGGCGAAGCTGGCGTAATGCACCCGCCGCCAGAGCGTGCGGGGCAGGTGACCCCGGGCCAGCGAGGTCAGCTCGACTGCGAGGAGCAGGTAGAGGCCGATGGTCCCCCAGGCGACCGCCAGCGGATGCCAGTCGCCGGTCAGCGGTACGAAGACGTTGACCAGACTGAAGTGGACGTAGCTGTCGGCGACTACGGCGAGCACGTGGATGCCGGTGAACACGAGGGCCAGGCCGCCCAGGAAGCGGTGGAGGTCGAACAGCCAGGCCGGGCGCGGCCGGCTCGGGACGCGAGGGGTGCTCGACTGCGATCACCCAGGACCCGCCGCCTGGTGCGCTGCCGTCGACCCGCAGGTCGCCGCCCACGTTCACGCAGGCTCCCGCCGCACCTTGCGACAGCAGCTCGTCGACCAACAGGTCGGCGGCGTGGCCCTTGCCGATCCCACCCGGGTCGAAGCCGACGCCCGGCGGCAGGGTGACCGTCTGGCGGGCGCGGTCGACGACGACCCGGTCGTAGCCTCGGCCGAGCCGTGACCGGCCGCGGGGGGCCTTGTCGGTGAGCAGCTCGAAGCTGCGGTCGTAGCCGGCCCGGAGCACGTCGCCGAGGACGGTCGGGTCGTAGCGTCCGCCGCTGACGCGCGCGCCTTCCAGGGCGTGCTCCACCAGGCCAAGCGTCGACGGAGAGACGTGCACCGGCGAGCCGGCAAGGTCGTTCAGTCGGCTGACCTCGCTGGTCGGCTGGAACCGGCTCCAGCGCCGCTCGAGCCGCTGGATGCGCTCGCGGGCGACCTGGAGCAGGCGCGGCTGTCCGCCCACCACCAGCACGTGGACGTCGCAGCCCATGGCACGAAACCGCAGCTCAGCTCCTGCAGTGGTCGCGGTCGGCATGGCGGCCTCAACTCCCCTGGCTGGCGGTCACGGGCGACTGGGCCGACGACGATCCAGGCGTGGCCCCCCATGAGCTGGTGTCCGACTGCGAGGTCGACTGGGAGCTTGTGGAGCCCGGGCTCGACGCGGACGCGGCCGCCGTGCTGCTGGCCTGGTGGGCGGCCATGCCGCCGCCCAGACCGACGAAGACCGCCGCGCTCAGCACAGCGGCGACCACCCGCGACCGCGCGGCGGGGTGGCGTCGCCGACCCGGCCGGCGGGTGCCATCCCTGGCTCGCCGGGCCACAGCGCCCCGGTCGGTTCCAGCATCAGGCAGTGGCATGTGATCCACAGCAACCTCCCTCTCACACTCCTTCGACCGGCATGGCCGACGGGCATGGCCCCAAGCCTGCCCGTCGCAGCTGGAACAAGCCTGGAAGGCACCTGGGAGTCTGCTGAGTCGAAGTCGGCAAGGACTTCGAGGTGACGGGGTCTCGAGTCCCCGCCCCCGCCCGTGACCTGGCGCAGAGGCGCGCAAGCTTCTGTAGGGTCGCAAGCTTCTGTAGGGTTAGGACCCACGCCGCGCAGCCACGGAGAAGGACTCCCATGCAGGTGACCCTGCGGGTCCGCCGCTTCAACCCGGAGACGGACGAGGCCCCGCACTTCGAGACCTACGAGATCCCGGCCGACCCGATGGACCGGGTCCTCGACCTGCTCCACTACGTGAAGTGGAACATCGACGGCTCGCTGACCTTCCGGCGGTCGTGCGCCCACGGCATCTGCGGGTCGGACGCCATGCTCATCAACGGGGCGAACCGCCTGGCCTGCAAGGTGCTGGTGCGCGAGGTGGGCGACCAGATCACGGTGGAGGCGCTGCGCGGCCTGCCGCTTGCCAAGGACCTGACCGTGGACATGGAGCCGTTCTTCCGCTCCTACCGCGAGGTCATGCCGTACCTGATCAACGACGGGCAGCCGCCCGACAGCGAGCGCCTGCAGTCGCCGAAGGAGCGCGAGCGCTTCGACGACACCACCAAGTGCATCCTGTGCGCCGCCTGCACCACGTCCTGCCCGGTGTTCTGGGCCGACGAGGAGTACTTCGGGCCAGCTGCGATCGTCAACGCCCACCGGTTCATCTTCGACTCCCGCGACCGCGGCGCCGGCCAGCGGCTCGAGGTGCTGAACGACAAGGAGGGCGTCTGGCGCTGCCGGACCACCTTCAACTGCACCGACGCCTGCCCGCGCGGCATCAAGGTCACCCAGGCGATCCAGGAGGTGAAGCGGGCCCTGCTGTTCCGGCGCGTCTAGGCGGCGGGGCGTTCCCGGGCCATGCAGCCCTCGATGAGGGCCTTCATGTGACCGGCGTCGTCAGCCCTTACACGTCGCACGGTGCCGCATCCTCCGCGCGTTCCCACCACCGGCAGCGCGCGTTCCCACCACCGGCAGGAGCCAGCTGAGGAACCGGAGGGGGGCGGCCGGCGGGTCAGGCCGCGGCCGGGTGGGTCAGGCGGCGGTGGGTTGTGGTGGGGGCGATCCGGTAAGGGTGTGGTGGCCGGTGGGGCCACGGGCGAGGTGCTGGTGGCCTTCGTGGACCGCACGGTGGTGGGCGCGGCACACCAGGACCAGGTTGTCCAGGCTGGTCGGGCCGCCGTGCAGCCAGTGCCGCAGGTGGTGGGCGTCACACCAGGCCGGGGGCCGGTCGCAGCCGGCCACCACACAGCCTTTGTCGCGCACGGCCAACGCCGTGCGCAGCCCGGCTGGCACCACCCGGGTGGTGCGGCCCACGTCCAGCACCTGCGAGCGGGCCCCACCCAGGGCGGGGGGCAGCAGCGCCAGCCCCTCGCGCAGCCGCCGGAGCAGCTCGTCGTGGCCGCCGGGGACCGGGTCGTCGGCGCCGGCCGTCAGCGTCTGGCCGTCGACCAGCGGGTGGCTGGCGCCGGTGGGCGGGTTGTCGGGGCCGGGGGTGAGGTCACGGTTGGCGGTGGGGTGGCGGGTGCAGACCACCCGGGTCATGGCGGCGTCGCAGGCCAGCCGGCGGGCCGTCTCCTGGCCAACCGGCCCGGCCCAGCCGAACACCCCGGGCGCACCCGGGCGGCCCAGCAGGGCGGCCAGGTCGATGGTGACGGTCACCTGGGGGCGCACCCCGCCGCTGTCGGGCAGCCGCCCGCCGGCCAGGCTCCGCCGGGCCAGCTCGGTCAGCGCATCGGCGCGCCGCTGCGCCCCGGTGCGGTGGTCGTGCGGGCCGGCGGGGCGGGTCAGGGGGTCCAGCGCCTGCAGCAGCGTCTCCCCCGCCTCGGGGTCCAGCAGCCCCGCAAGCGCCACCATCCCCTGCCAGGTGCCCGCCACGTGCAGGCCGCGCTTTTCGAACCGGCGCTGCGCCTGCTGCTCGGCCCGGTCGGGGTCGGCGACCACCCGCAGCTGCTCGACCACCCGGCGCAACCGGCCCGGGTCCAGGCGGCGGGCGGCCTCCAGCAGCACCGGCTCGGCCCGTGCCGTCGTGGGGGCGTCCAGGTCACCGGTCCCGGTGGCCAGCACCACCGCGTGCTCGTAGGACAGCGCCCCTGCCGCCAAGGCCGCCGCGGTACCCGGCAGCGGGCCGCGATGCAGCGCCCGCGCGACCCGGACCCGCTGGCAGGCCGCGCCGGCGGTCAGCCGGGCCCGCGCCCGCAGCCAGCCCGCCGTCGACGCCGCCCGCCCGCCGCGCTCGGCGCCGGCCGCGCCGCGCGCGTCGACCGCGGCCAGCTCCCGGAGCCACTGGCCTTCGAGGCGGTCCAGCAGCCCCCGCAGCGCCAGCACCCGCTCGGCCGCGACCCCGTCGGGCAGGCCGGTCAGGTCCTGGGCGGCCAGCTCCTGGACCGCGGCGGCCAGCATGGCCAGCCCCACCGGCTGGCCCGCCAGCCCGGCCGCAGGCTCCCCCGCCCGCCCGACCGCCGGCCCCACCGCCGGCCCCACCGGCGCCAGCCCTGTCGAAACTGTGTTCGAGTCCATGCCCGCAGGCTACCCCGTCCCGATCCCGCCGCCACCCACTGGCCGGCATCTGTGGATAGGCGGCGTGGGTCCGGACCGCCGCGGCGGGATCGGGAAGGGAGCTGCGCGACCGCCGCTCCCGGGTGGCGTCAGCGTCCGGCGCGCAAGCTGCTGGCCTGCCGGGTACACTGCCGCTTACCTGCCGCCGCGCTGGTGGTGCTCGGCGCGGCAGCCTCGGCCGCGCTCCTCGGCCGGCCAGGGCCCGCGCCTGTGTGGCGAGCCGCGGTGCTCAGGCGAGGTCGTAGTCGAGGGTGACGGTGGCGTGTTGCCTGGCTACCGAGGAGGCCTCGCCGCGCAGGCCGCCGGAGCGTTGCTGGGGTCGGCGGCGAGGGGACTCGAGCCTCAGCCGGTCGGGACCGCAGCCTGCTCGTGGCGACCGCCCAGGTGCTCGGCGAGGAAGCGCTCGGCCGCGGCGTAGAAGCGCAGGCGGTTCTCGGGCTTGGCGAAGCCGTGGCCCTCGTCGGGGAAGAGCAGGTACTCGTGGGGGATGCCCTTGTCGCGCATGGCGGCCACGATCTGCTCCGACTCGGCCTGCTTGACCCTGGGGTCGTTGGCGCCCTGGGCGATCAGCATCGGGATCCGGATCCGGTCGACCCGCGACAGCGGCGACCGCGACCAGAGCAGGTCCGCCTCGGTGTCCGGGTCGCCCACCCGGGTCTTGAACAGCGACAGCATGGGCTTCCAGTAGGGCGGCACCGACTCGATGAGCGTGATGAGGTTGGAGGGCCCGACCACGTCGACGGCGCAGCGGAACACCTCAGGGGTGAAGGTCGCGCCGACCAGGGCGCTGTAACCGCCGTAGGACCCGCCGTAGATCGCGAAGCGGGACGGGTCGGCCCAGCCCCGCTCGACCGCGAAGCCGACCGCGTCGACCAGGTCGTCGTGCATGGCCGCGCCCCACTGCTTGTCGCCCGCGTTCAGGAAGTCCTTGCCGTACCCGGTCGAGCCCCTGAAGTTGACCTTCACGCACAGGTAGCCCCGGTTGGCCAGCCACTGCGCCTCCGGGTCGAAGCCCCAGACGTCGCGGGCCCAGGGGCCGCCGTGGACGTTCAGCACCGCGGGCAGGCCCGACCGGCCCGCACCGGGCGGGAAGGTGGCGTAGCCGTGCACGGTGAGCCCGTCCCTGGCCGTGAACGAGAACGGCTCCATCTTGGCGAGCTGGTAGCGCTCGAGCTCCGGGCGGTGCACGAACAGGAAGGTGGCCTCGCCGGAGGCCCGGTCGTAGGCGTAGTACGACACCGGGCCGTCGTCGGCGGTGAACTCCAGCAGCCAGATGCGGTCGGCGTGGTCACGGCCGAGGAAGGCGGGGTCGCCCGGGTGGATGGCGCGGATCCGCTCGAGGTCGCCGGCCAGCCCCGGGTCGAGCGTCTCGATCTGGGCCCGCTCGCGCAGCACGGTGACCAGCTCGGGCCGGTGGGTGTCGGGGTTGACGGTGAGGTCGCGCACGTCGTACCTGGGGTCCTCGAACAGCACCCGGCTCGAGCGCGCGGCCGGGTCGAAGCAGACCACCCGGGCCGCGTTGGCGTCCTTGGAGGTGACCAGCAGCAGCTCCCGCCCGTCGGCGCTGAACGCGACCGGGCTCGTCCCCAGGGCGTCCTCCGGCCCGACGACCAGGGCCGGCTCCCACTCGGCCTGTTCGCCGTCCCGGAGCATGACCGCGAGGCCGCCTTCGGGCGTCAGCGCGACGCCGCAGCGGACCCGCAGCTCCGAGTCGGCCAGCCAGCCCACGAAGCCCGGGTTCTCGGCGACCTTCTCGAGCTCGCCGGTGGCCAGGTCCACCCGGTAGACGTCGTGGAGCTGCTCGTTGTCCTTGTTGATCCCGACCAGCAGCTCGCCCGGGAAGTGCTTGTCGACCGCGACCACCTGCGCCTGCACGTTCTCGAACGGGGTGAGGTCGCGGGTGGTCCCGAGCACGAGGTCGACCGCGTACAGGTGCCAGTTCTCGTCGCCGCCGCGGTCCTGGACGTAGAGCAGGTGACGGTCGTCGTGGGCCCAGAAGAAGGCCCGGATGCCGCGGTCGCGGTCGTCGGTGACCGGCTTGAAGTCGTCCCCGCCGACCGTGCCGACCCACACGTTCAGCACGCCGTCGACCGGAGCGAGGTAGGCAAGGCGGGTGCCGGCAGGCGAGATGCTCGGGCTGACCCGCTCGGGGTTGCCGAACAGCACGTCGCGAGGGATCAGGGGCACCGTCGTCATGGGCTCATTCAAGCACGGGGAGGGCCTCCCCGACGCGGCGCCGAGGGGCCCCAAGGGTCCGCCGAGGCTGCATGCTCAGTCGAGGCTGTGTGCTCAGTCGAGGCTGCATGCTCAGTCGTCGTCGCGCGCGACCTTGGTCGGGGGCAGCTCGCCGGTCGCGCGCTCCCAGAGCCTGTCGACCAGCTTGCGGGCCGCGAGCACGACCAAGGCGGTGATGACCGCGAACACCACCCGCTTGGCGAGCTTGCGCGCCTCCGCGGGCGCGCGTTCCGACAGCTTGGCCACCTTCGCCTCCATCTGCTTGCGGGTCTCCTCTACTTCCTTGGCTGTTGCTGCCGCTGTCTCGCCCACTTGAGCTCCTCCTTCAGCTCCGCGGCCGTCTCCCTCAGCTCCGCCCTGGCCTTCTCGGGCGTCATCTTGGTGGCTCGGAGGCGCCTCCCGCCGATCAACCCGAGGACGGCGACCACGAGGAACAGCACGATAGTGACGATGAGGAAACCGAGCCAGTCGGGGCCGCCGATCGCCACCGCGATCGTGAACAGCAGGAAGCCGAGGCCGTAGAGGGCGAGGACCCCCGCGACGGCCAGGAGGCTGGATGCCTTGGCGGTGCTGGCGAGCCCCTCGGTGACCTCCTGCCTGGCCAGGAGGATCTCCTGGCGGACCAGCGTGGTCGCGTCGTCGGCGATGCCCTTCAGCAGCTGCGCTGTCGAGGGCTCGCCTGGCGGAGCGGCGCCGGGACCGGGCCGGGTCGCCCCGGTCCCGGGCGACGGCGTTTCCTGGGTGGCCAAGGTTGCTCCTTCCAGCGGTTGAGCGGATCGAGCCTGCACGGTCGAGAAGACGGTACCCGCTCCGTGGCTCTGCACCCACTACCCCGGGACCTGCCCCGCTATCCGCACGCCGGCAGATCGCCTACCCGCACGGGCAGATCGGCCCAGAGCAGCCGTTCCACGCCGAGGCGGTCAGGGCGGCGCGTCACCGTGGACGGTGCCGGCCCTCTGGCCATCCGCGAACGGCTCCTCGCCTCCGGGCGGTCAGGGCGGCGCGCAACCGTGGACGGTGCCGGTGCCGCCGACGACCTCGACGAGCCGGACCAGGGCCCGGCGGACGGTGGGTGGCATGCTCCGCCTGAGCGCCTCGTCCATCGGGACCCACTCGAGCCGGATGTGCTCGTCGGGCGACTCGTTGTGCGGCTCGCCGCGCCAGGTGGTGGCGACGAAGTAGGCGTCGGCCCGCTCGCCGTCGTCGAAGCAGCCGAGGGAGGCGATGTCCAGCGGCTCGACCGCGGCCTCTTCGCGCACCTCGCGCAGCAGCGCCGCGAGCAGCAGCTCGCCCGGCTCGGGCTTGCCGCCGAGCGCGTCCCACGCCCCCGGGTAGCGGCGGCCCCGGGCCCGGGTGCGGAGCCCGAGCAGCACCCGCGGCGGGTCGAGCAGGAACAGGGCGACGCTGGCCGCCCGGCTGGTGGGGACCTCGCGGATCAGCTCCGAGGCACCAACGGCCACCCGGCGCAGCGGACGCCAGACCTGGTCGTCGCCCTCCTCCATGAGGGCGACCTCGCGCAGCGGGAACGAGGCGCAGAACCCGGCCAGGTCGCGCGCGGCCTGCTCGATCTGGTCGGGCGGGAGGTCCTGGGCGACGGTGACGTGCGGGCGGAACGGGTGGGTGCGCCGGTCCAGCGGCGGCTCCCGCAGCGCCGCCTCCAGGGCCTCGAGCGCTGGCGCGCCCTCGCCGACGGCGACGAAGGCGACCGGGGCGTCGGGCAGGAAGGTACCCGCCCCGTCCAGGGTCACCACCGCGGGCACCGCGGCGGTGGCCGCCCGCTCCAGGAGCGCGACCGCCGCCGGCACGTCCTCGGCGCGGACCGACTGGGGCGGGACCAGGGTGATGTGCGGGGGCACGGCGTGCCTGGCCGGCTCGCGCAGCGCCCGGCGCCAGGCCTGGATGTGGAAGGCGACCGGCTGGGGCAGCAGCGCGACCACGGCCAGCCGGCGCCTGGGCACGTCAGGCGTTCCCGGTCGCAGGCGCCTGAAGCGCGCCAGGCCGGCCCGGGAGGAAGCCCATGCGGTCCCTGACCTCGGCCAGGGTCCCGCGCGCGATCGAGCGGGCCTTGGCCGCGCCGTCGGCCAGGATACCGGCCAGCCGGTCGGGGTCGGCCCGCAGCACCTCGTACCGCTCCCGGACCGGCGCGAGCCAGCCGACCAGCACGTCGGCCAGGTCGGACTTGAAGTCGCCGTAGCCGCGGCCGGCGTACAGGCCTTCCAGCTCGCCGACCGACCGGCCCGACGCGATCGAGTACAGCTCGAGCAGGTTGGAGACGGCCGGCTTGTCGGGACGGGCGACCACCTCGCGGCCCGAGTCGGTGACCGCCGAGCGCACCTTCTTGCGCACCACCTCGGGCGGGTCGAGCAGGTGCAGGCGGCCGGCCGGGGACACCGCCGACTTCGACATCTTCGCGTCGGGCTGCTGCAGGTCCATGACCCGGCCGCCCACCTTGGGGATGTAGGCCTCGGGAAGCGGGAAGGTCTGCCCGTAGCGGGCGTTGAAGGTCTGGGCGACCTCCCGGGTCAGCTCCAGGTGCTGGCGCTGGTCCTCCCCCACCGGCACCCGCTCGGCCTTGTACACGAGGATGTCGGCCGCCTGCAGCACCGGGTAGTTGAAGTAGCCGACAGGCACCGCGCCCTCGCTGCGGAGGGCCGCCCTGGCCTTGAACTGGGTCATGCGGCGCAGCTCGCCCACGGTCACGATGTTGTTGAACATCCAGGCCAGCTCGGTGTGCTCGGGCACGTGGGACTGCACGAAGATCGTGCAGACGTCCGGGTCGAGCCCGACGGCCAGCAGGATGGTTGCTGTCTCCAGGGTGCGGGCGCGCAGCTCGGCCGGCTCGTAGGGCAGCGTGATCGCGTGCAGGTCCACGATCGGGAAGAAGGCGTCGAACTCGTGCTGCTGCTGGACCCACTGCCGGAAGGCCCCGACGTAGTTGCCGAGATGCGTGTTGCCGGTCGGCTGGACGCCGGAAAGGATCCGCGGCACGAGCGTCCTCCACTTGCTCGACGGTCTCGAAACGGCGGGCGCGCAGGCCGCCACCCGCATCCTAGCGAACGCGAGCATCTGGCAACGCCCGTGGCGCCCACGCGCGCTCCAGGCGGCGCCGTCAGCCGGGCCGGCAGTATCGAAGGTCGTGCCGCCGGACGGGCGGTGCACAGCACGCGCAGTCACCCTGGGTGGCAAGGCCCGCGAGGAGCCGCATGCGTGAACCTCTCCGGAGTCCCAGCATGACTTCGGCCAGGAATCCCCCGCCTTCAGGGCGCGGGAGGACGTCAGCCGCGGAGCTGGCGCAGGACGTACTGCAGGATGCCGCCGTGGCGGTAGTACTGCACCTCGTTGGGGGTGTCGATGCGGACCAGGGCGGTGAAGCGCCTGTCGCCGTCGACGGTGACCGCGACCTCGCGGGGGAAGCCGTCGCTGCCGGCGCCCTCCAGACCCTCGACGTCGAAGGTCTCGTTGCCGGTGAGGCCGAGAGAGGCGGCCGACTCGCCCTCGGGGTACTGCAGCGGCAGCACGCCCATGCCGACCAGGTTGGAGCGGTGGATCCGCTCGTAGCTCTCGGCCAGCACCGCCCGCACCCCGAGCAGCCGCGGCCCCTTGGCCGCCCAGTCCCGGCTCGACCCCGAGCCGTACTCCTTGCCGGCCAGGACCACCAGGGGCACGCCCTCGGCCTGGTAGCGCATGGCCGCCTCGTAGATGGTGGTCTGCTCCCCTGAGGGCAGGTGCACGGTGACGCCGCCCTCGGTGCCCGGGGCGAGCTGGTTGCGCAGCCGGATGTTGGCGAAGGTGCCCCGGATCATCACCTCGTGGTTGCCCCGGCGCGCGCCGTAGGAGTTGAAGTCCTTGGGCTCGACCCCCTTCTCGACCAGGTAGCGCCCGGCCGGGCTGTCGCGCTTGATGACCCCGGCCGGGGAAATGTGGTCGGTGGTCACGCTGTCGCCGAGCTTGGCGAGCACGCGGGCGCCGTGGATGTCGGTGACCGGCCCCGGCTGCGACGGCATGCCGTCGAAGTACGGCGGCCGGCGCACGTAGGTCGACGCCTCGTCCCAGGCGAAGGTGTCGCCGGTCGGGATCTCGAGAGAGTTCCAGCGCTCGTCGCCCGCGAACACCTCGGCGTAGCTCTTGCGGAACATGTCCGACTGGATCGAGGAGCCGACCAGCTCGCTCACTTCCGCGCCCGACGGCCAGATGTCGCGCAGGTAGACCGGCTCGCCGCCGGTCCCGGTGCCCAGCGGCTCCTCGAACAGGTTGACGTCCATCGACCCGGCCAGGGCGTAGGCGACCACCAGCGGCGGCGAGGCCAAATAGTTCATGCGGCAGTCGGGATTGATGCGGCCCTCGAAGTTGCGGTTGCCGGAGAGCACCGAGGCGACAGCCAGGTTGCCACGCTCGACCGCGGCCGAGATCTCCGGGCGGAGCGGGCCCGAGTTGCCGATGCAGGTGGTGCAGCCGTAGCCGACCAGGTGGAAGCCGAGCTGCTCCAGGTAGGGGATGAGGCCGGCCCGCTGGTAGTAGTCCATGACCACCTTGGAGCCGGGGGCGAGCGAGGTCTTGACCCACGGCTTGGACGCCAGACCCCGCTCGACCGCGTTGCGGGCCAGCAGGCCGGCGGCGAGCATGACCGACGGGTTGGAGGTGTTGGTGCAGCTGGTGATCGCGGCGATCACCACCTGGCCGTGGTCCAGGGTGAAGTCGGCCCCCTCGACGCTCACCGCGGCGCGCGGCCGGTCGCCGGCGTCGCCCACCTGGCCGCCCCACGGCGGCGGGTTGCGGTCGGGCTCGACGGTGGTGCCGGCCATCCAGGCGGGCGGGTCGCTGGCCGGGAACGTCTCCGCCACCGACTCGTCGGCGCCGTCCAGGTTGCCGTTGGCCGCGCTCTCCCAGGCAGCCGGCGGCTGCAGCGCGGCTGGCGGGGCCGCCTGCTGGGCGGGCGTGGCCGCCTCTGGCGCGGCGGGCGTGGCCGCCTCTGGCGCGGCGGGCGTGGCCGCCTGCGGCGCGCTCGGGCCCCCGGCCCGCACGGGCACGTCCGGTGGGGCCGGGGTGGCGGCGGGCGTGCCGGTCCTTCCCTTGGCTCCCTGGGCCAGCATCTCCTTGAGCGCGACCCGGAACGACCGCTTGGCGTCGGCCAGCGAGACCCGGTCCTGGGGGCGGCGTGGCCCGGCCAGGCTGGGCACGACCGTGCTCAGGTCCAGCTCGACCGTTTCGGAGTAGACCGGGTCGCGCTCGGGGTCGTGCCACAGGCCCTGCTCCTTGGCGTACGCCTCGACCAGCCCGATCAGCTCGGGTGGGCGGCCGGTGAACTCCAGGTAGCGCAGGGTCTCGTCGTCGATCGGGAAGATCGCGCAGGTCGACCCGTACTCGGGCGACATGTTGCCGATCGTGGCCCGGTTGGCCAGGGGCACGTTGCCGACCCCGGGCCCGTAGAACTCCACGAACTTGCCGACCACGCCCTGCTTGCGGAGCAGCTCGGTGACCGTGAGCACGAGGTCGGTGGCGGTCGACCCCTCCGGCAGCTCGCCGGCGAGCCTGAACCCGACGACCTTGGGCATCAGCATCGAGATCGGCTGGCCGAGCATGGCCGCCTCGGCCTCGATCCCGCCCACGCCCCAGCCGAGCACGCCCAGACCGTTGACCATCGGGGTGTGGGAGTCGGTGCCGACCAGGGTGTCGGGGTAGGCCTGGCCACGGTCGCCCACGAACACCACCCGGGCCAGGTACTCGAGGTTGACCTGGTGGACGATGCCGGTGTCGGGCGGCACGACCTTGAAGTCGGCGAACGCCTGCTGGCCCCAGCGCAGGAACGCGTAGCGCTCCCGGTTGCGCTCGAACTCGAGCTCGGCGTTGCGGACGAAGGCGTCCGGTCGCCCGGCCACGTCGGCGACGACCGAGTGGTCGATGACCAGCTCGGCCGGGGCCAGCGGGTTGATCCTGGCCCGGTTGCCGCCCAGCCCGGCCATGGCGTCGCGCATGGCGGCCAGGTCGACCACGGCGGGCACGCCGGTGAAGTCCTGCATCAGCACCCGGGCCGGGGCGAACGCGATCTCCCGGTCATTGGAAGTCATCGGGTCCCAGCGCGCGAACGCCTCGATGTCCTCGGCGGTGACGGCGCTGCCGTCCTCGTTGCGGAGCAGGTTCTCGAGCAGGATCTTCAGCGAGAACGGCAGCCGCCCCACGTCGGCCACCGACGACAGCGCGTCGAGGCGGAAGATCTCGTGGGACCGGCCCCCGGCCTCCAGGCCGGCACTGGCTCCGAAGCTGTTCCCTGCCATGTCATGACCTCCTGATCGCGGCCCGCACACCTGCCAGTACCCTGCCGGCGGCGCCGCACGCCCGTCGACCGGGGGAATCTCGGCTCCCTCGTACCTGAGAGCGTACCGATCCCGGCCCGTGGTGGCGGCGTCAGCCCCAGGTGGCGCGCTCGCTGTAGATGTCGGTCTGCTCGGTCTCGGCGAGCCGGACGTGGTGGCGGTGCACCAGCCCGACTACTCCCAGTCCGGGTCCTAGTCCGAGTCCGGGTCCTAGTCCGGCCCCAAGTCCTGAGGCGAGCACCGCCCGGTTGAGCTCGCGGGTCGACAGGACGCGCTCGGTCACCCCAGGCCGCCCGCGGCACTCACCCGGTCAGCTTGGCGACGTCGGCCTGCTTGGAGCGGACCGCCTCGGCCGCCTCGCGCAGCTCGGCAAGCTCGGAGTCGGTGAGGGGCAGCTCCACCACCTCGCGCACGCCGCCCCGGCCCAGCCGGGCCGGGACCCCCAGGTAGACGTCGGCGATGCCGTACTGGCCGCTGACCCAGGCGCACACCGGCATGACCGCCCTCGAGTCGGTCAGCACCGCCTCCACCATCCGCGCGGCCGCACTCGACGGCGCGTAGTAGGCCGAGCCCGACTTGAGCAGGGCGACCACCTCGGCGCCGCCGTCGCGGGTCCGCTGCACCAGCCGCTCGATGGTGTCGGCGTCGGCCAGGTCGGTGAGGGGCTTGCCGTCGACCCTGACCATGCTCGGCATCGGCACCATGGTGTCGCCGTGGGACCCGAGGGTCATCGCCTCGACCTTGTCCGGGCTGGTGCCGAACTCCTCGGCCAGGAAGTACTTGAACCGGGCGGTGTCGAGCATGCCGGCCTGGCCCATGACCCGCTCGGGGGGGAAGCCCGACACCTCGGCGGCGAGCGCGGTCATCTCGTCCAGCGGGTTGGACACCACGATCAGGACCGCGTCCGGGGAGGCGTCGACCACCTTGCGGGTCACCTCGCCGACGATCCTGGCGTTGGTCTCCAGCAGGTCCATGCGGCTCATGCCGGGCTTGCGGGGCAGCCCGGCGGTGATCACGGCCACGTCGGACCCGGCGGTCTCCTCGTAGCCGTTGGTGCCGACCACGCGGGTCTGGAAGCCCTCGAGCGGGCGGGACTGGTTCATGTCCAGCGCGAGGCCCTGGGGCAGCCCCTCGACGATGTCGGTCATGACGACCTCGTCGGCCAGGTCCTTCTCGGCGATGCGCTGGACGGTGGTGGAGCCGTACTTGCCGGCCCCGACGACGGTGACCTTCATGACGACCTCCCCTTGCCGGGCTCAGCCCTGGACGCGGCCGGACGTGGTGCCCTGGGCGCCCTGCTCCAGCTTGGCGATCACCGCGTCGGCGACGTCGCTGGTGCCGACCGCGCTGGGGTCGTCGCGGTTGGGCTTCATGTCGTAGGTGACGCTCTTACCCTCCTCGATCACCGCGGCCAGCGCGCCCTCGAGCCGGTCGGCCGCCTCGGCCTCGCCGAGGTGCCGCAGCATGAGCATCCCCGACAGCATCATCGCCATCGGGTTGACCTTGTTCTGCCCCTTGTACTTGGGGGCCGACCCGTGGGTGGCCTCGAACACCGCCACCTCGTCGCCCATGTTCGCCCCGGGCGCCACCCCGAGCCCGCCGACCAGGCCGGCCGACAGGTCGGAGAGGATGTCGCCGTACAGGTTGGGCAGGAGCAGCACGTCGAAGTTCTCCGGCTTCTGCACCAGCTGCATGCACATGTTGTCGACCAGGTACTCGTCGTACTCGATGTCGGGGTACTCCTTGGCCACCTCCCGGCTTACCGCGTAGAACAGCCCGTCGGTGTGCTTCATGATGTTGGCCTTGGTCACCGCGGTGACCTTCTTGCGACCGTAGGCGCGGGCGTGCTCGAACGCGTAGCGCGCGATCCGCCGCGTGCCCGTGATCGAGATCGGCTTGATCGAGATGCCCGAGTCGTCACGGATCTGCTTGGGCTGCACGCTGTTCAGGAACTCGATGACCCGCTTGGCCTCGTCGGTGCCCTGCTCGAACTCGATCCCGGCGTAGAGGTCCTCGTGGTTCTCCCGGACGATCACCAGGTCGACGTCGTCGTACCTGCTGCGGACACCCGGGTAGTACTTGCACGGCCGCAGGCACGCGTACAGGTCGAGCTCCTTGCGCAGGGCCACGTTGACGCTGCGGAAGCCGGTCCCGATCGGGGTCGTCAGGGGCCCCTTGATGGCGACCTTGTTGGTCCGGATCGAGTCGAGGACCGGGTCGGGCAGGGGCGTGCCGTACCTGTCGATCACGTCGGCGCCGGCCTCCTGGAGGTCCCACTCGAACTGCACCCCGGTGCCCTCGAGCACGCGGCGGGTCGCCTCCGACAGCTCGGGGCCTACTCCGTCACCGGGGATGAACGTGACACGGTGGGCCATGGAAGGCTCCTCTCAGCTCAGGTTCCTCTCAAGCTCAACGAGGGCGTGGTTTCGGTCGAACAAGCCGATGGACGGGTCGCGTTCATCCGCCCTGTCAAGATATCTCGGCTTCGATCCTGGGAACGAAACTCACCGGGCCCCGCTCCCGGCCGGTACGCCAGTGATGTGCGGGAACGGGCAGGTTGCCTACGATAAGAGCGGCAGCCCACCCCTGGTGAGACCTGGAGGCAGCGCAATGGCTGGTAGCGGCAAGGGTAAGGGACTCGAGGGCGTGGTCGCCGCCGAGACCAAGATCTCCGACGTCGACGGGCAGAAGGGGAGGCTCTACTACGCCGGGTACGACATCGGCGAGCTGGCCGAGCACGCCACGTTCGAGGAGATCGTCTACCTCCTCCACCACCTGGAGCTGCCGACCCGGGCGCAGCTCGAGGAGACCACCGCGACCCTGCGCGCCGAGAGCACCTTGGACGACGCCCTCGTCCAGCTCGTCACCTCGATCGCCGGCCAGACCGGCCCGATGACCGCGCTCCGGACGGCGGTGTCGGCCGCAGCGGTCCACGACCTCGACGGTGACGACGACTCGCAAGAGGCCAACCTGCGCAAGGCCTACCGGCTGATCGCCAAGACCCCGCAGATCGTCGCCACCTACCAGCGCCAGCGCAGCGGCTCGGACCCGGTCGAGCCCCGCGACGACCTGTCGATCGCTGGCAGCTTCCTCTACGCGCTGACCGGGAAGGAGCCTGACCCGGCCGTCACCCGCGACTTCGACGTGGTCCTGGTCCTGTATGCCGACCACACCTTGAACGCGTCCACGTTCGCCGGCCGGGTCGCCGCGGCCACCCTGGCCGACATGTACGCGGGCGCGACCGCGGCCGTCGCCACCCTGCAGGGCCCGCTCCACGGCGGCGCCATCGAGCAGGTCCGCTACATGCTCGACGACATCGGCACCCCCGAGCGGGCCGCCGACTGGGTCAGGCAGCGGTTGGCGCAGAAGCAGAAGATCATGGGCTTCGGCCACCGCGTCTACAAGACCTGGGACCCGCGCGCGACCGTGCTCCGGGAGATGGGCGAGCGGCTCGGCAAGCAGCTCGGCGACACCCGTTGGTACGAGACCTCGGCCCGGGTCCAGGAGACGGTCATGGAGGAGAAGGGCCTGTACCCGAACGTGGACTTCTACACCGCAAGCGTGTACTCGGCCCTCGGCATCCCGCCCGACCTCTACACGACCCTGTTCGCCACCTCCCGGATGGCCGGCTGGACCGCCCACATCCGCGAGCAGTACGCCGACAACCGGCTGATCCGGCCCGACTCCACCTACATCGGCCCCCCACCCCGCAGCTACCGGCCCCTCGACGCCCGGGGCTGACGAGCCCGCCTGCAGCGAGAGGCCCGCCGGCCTGCAGCGGGAGAGGCCCGCCGGGCCGCTCAGTGCGGTTGGACCGGCGGGTGGCTCAGGTCGTGCCGCCAGCGGCGCGCACCGTGTTGGCCAGGAGCATCGCCACCGTCATCGGCCCCACCCCGCCCGGGACCGGAGTGAGCGCACCGGCGACCTCGGCCACCTCGGGGGCCACGTCGCCGACCAGGGCGCCGTCCACCCGGTGGTTGCCGACGTCGACCACGGTCGCGCCCGGCCGCACCATGTCCGGCCCGATCATGGCCGGCCGCCCGGCCGCCGCGACCAGCACGTCGGCCTCGCGGGTGAAGCTCGACAACCCGCGGGTCCCGGTGTGGCAGATGGTCACGGTCGCGTTCGCCCCGGCCGCCTTGGCCGACAGCAGCACCGCCAGCGGCCGCCCGACGAGCAGCCCGCGCCCCACGATGACCACGTGGCTGCCCTCCACCGGCACCCGCTCCCGGCGGAGCAGCTCCACGATGCCGGCCGGGGTGCAGGGGGCGAAAGCCGGGTCGCCCCGGAGCAGGCGTCCCTCGTTCCAGGGATGCAGGCCGTCCACGTCCTTGGCCGGGTCGATCGCCTCCTGCACCGCCACCGGGTCGAGACCGTCGGGCAGGGGGAGCTGCACGATGATCCCGTGCACGGCCGGGTCGGCGTTCAGCTCGGCCACCGCGTCCAGCACCTGCGCCTGGCTCGAGTCGGCCGGCAGCGAGACCCGGCGCGAGTCGATGCCGACGTTGGCCGCCGCCCGCTGCTTGGCCCCCACGTAGATGTGGGACGCCTCGTCGTCGCCGACCAGCACCGCGGCCAGCCCTGGACGGCGCCCTGCGGCCGCGAGCCGTTCGATCTCCGGGGCCAGCTCGGCCCGGATCTGGGCCGCTGCCGCCCTGCCGTCGAGGATCCTTGCGGGCATCTTGTCTCCTTGCTCCCTCCAACCGGCGTACCCGGCAACGCTACCGCGGCTGCAATGGCTACGGCCGCGGTGACCAGGACGAGCACGCCGAGCGCGACATCGACCAGGCCGGCGTGTGTTCCAGGTCCTGGCCCGCAACTCAGTGGCGGAAGTGGCGGCGGCCCGTGAGCACGAGGGTGAGGCCGGCGCGGTCGGCGGCGGCGGTCACCTCGGCGTCGCGGACGCTGCCGCCGGGATGGGCCACGGCCCGGACCCCGGCGGCGGCCAGCTCCTCCACGCCGTCGGGGAACGGGAAGAACGCGTCGCTTCCGGCCACCGCGCCGACGGCCCGGGCGCCGGCCTTGGCGACCGCGACCCGGACCGAGTCGACCCGGCTCATCTGGCCGGCGCCGACGCCGACCACCCGTCCGTGGTTGACGAGCACGACCGCGTTGGACTTCACGTGCCTGGCCACCGTCCAGGCCAGGGCCAGCTCGTCCAGGGTGGCCGGCGCGGGCGGAGCGCCGGCCGCGACCGTCCAGGCGGCCGGGTCGTCGGCCGCGAGGTCGGCCTCCTGCACGAGCAGGCCACCGGCCACCGACCGCACGGCCAGGGACCGGGCCCCGCCCGCTCCGGGCAGGCTGGCCAGGTCCACCTCGAGGAGCCGGAGTGACGGCTTGCCGGCCAGCACCTGCCTGGCCGGGGCGTCGAACCCGGGGGCGAGCACCAGCTCGGTGAACACCCCGGCCAGGCGCTGCGCGGTGGCCTCGTCGAGTGCTCGGGACAGGCCCACGACGCCGCCGAAGGCGCTCACCGGGTCGCCTTCCAGGGCGGCGGCGTAGGCGGCGTCCAGGGTCTCACCGGGTGCGGCGCCGCACGGGTTGGTGTGCTTGACGACCACCGCGAACGGACGGTCGGCGTACTCGGCGACCAGGCCGAGGGCCGCGTCGGCATCCAGCAGGTTGTTGTAGGACAGCTCCTTGCCGGCGCCAGCCGCGGGGCCGGGGTGGGGCCCTGCGGGGCGGCCCGGCCGGGCGTGACGGCGGGACCCGGACCGCCGAGGGCGTAGAAAGCGGCTGCCTGGTGGGGGTTCTCGCCGTAGCGGAGGGTCTGCACGAGCCGGGCGGTGAGGGGCAGCGTCGCCGGGAACGCCTGGTCGCGGGTGAACCAGGCCGCCACCGCGCCGTCGTAGGCGGCGGTCCGGGCGAACGCCCGCGCAGCCAGCGCGCGGCGCTCGGCCAGCGTGGTCCCGCCTGCGGCCAGCGCGGCCTCGACCAGGCCGTAGTCGGCCGGGTCGCAGACGACCGCGACCGACGCGAAGTTCTTGGCCGCCGCCCGCACCATGGCCGAGCCGCCGACGTCGATCCGCTCGACGGCCAGGTCCTCGCCGGCCCGGGGGTCAGCCACCGTCTCCTCGAAGGGGTAGAGGTTGCAGACCACCAGGTCGAACGGGGCGACCCCGGCCGCCTGGAGCTGGGCGGCGTGCTCGGGGCGGCGCCGGTCGGCGAGCAGGCCGGCGTGCACCTTGGGATGCAGGGTCTTGACCCGGCCGTCGAGCAGTTCCGGGAAGCCGGTGACCGTCTCGACCCGGGTGACGGTCAGGCCGTGCCCTTCGAGGGCCTGGGCGGTGGAGCCGGTCGACACCACCTCGACGCCGGCCGCCCGCAGGGCCGCAGCGAGCCGCTCGAGGCCGGCCTTGTCGAACACCGAGACGAGGGCGCGGTGGATGGGTTGGCGGTCGGTCACGGCGTTCCTCCGTCGATGGGCTCGCGGTCGGGCGCCCGCCCGCGGCGTCCGCTGCCGGCAGGGCCGGCAGCAGTGCCCGGACCGGCAGCAGTGCCCGGACCGGCAGCAGTGCCCGGACCGGCAGCGGGGCCCGGAATCGCGGCGGGCTCGGGGCCGCCGGCCAGCAGCCGGGCGCGCCTGCCGTCCAGGCGCACCCGGCCGTGCGCGACCAGCCGGACCGCGGCGGGCAGGAGCCGGTGCTCCTCTTGCTTGATGCGGTCGTGCAGGCTCGCCTCGTCGTCGCCGTCCTCGACCGCGACCGGCGCCTGCATGAGCACCGGGCCATGGTCGACCTCCTCGTCGACGAGGTGGACGGTGCAGCCCGTCACCCGAACGCCGTAGGCCAGGGCGTCACGGACGGCGTGAACGCCCCGGAAGGCGGGCAGCAGGCTCGGGTGGGTGTTGACGATGCGGTCGGGGAAGCTGCGGACGAACCGGGGGCCGAGGATCCGCATGAACCCGGCCAGGCAGACGACATCGGGCCGGGCCGCGGCGACCACGCCGGTCAGGGCCTCGTCGAACGCGGCCCGGTCGGGGAAGTCGACGGGTCGGACCACCGCGGTCTCGACGCCGGCCGCCCGGGCCCGCTCGAGGCCGTACGCGCCCGGCCGGTCGCTTGCCACGAGCACCACCTCGGCCCCGTAGGACGGGTCGGCGGCTGCGTCCATGAGCGACTGGAGATTCGAGCCGTGGCCGGACACCAGCACGACCATCCGCCTGACGTCTGCCATGTTGCCCCCGGCCTGGTCGATCTGGTGGTCGGGCGTCCCGGTCACGGACCCGACCGGAAACGGATGCTGCCACCCGGCTCCCCGGCCGGCAACCCCGTGGCCTGGAACGGGAGGGCGGAACCCCCCCCCCGGCCGGGATCCCCAGGCCGGGATCCCCGAGGTCGCGGTTCCCGAGGCTGGGATCCCCCAGGCAGCGATCCCCCGAGGCAGCGATCCCCCGAGGCCGGGACGCTGCCACGGGCACGACGCTCGCCGACCAGGCGGCCGAGCGGCTACAGCGGGACGAACGCGTTCCGAAGGAGTACAAGGATTGCTGCGCCCATGCGCATATGGTTCACTGCGCCGACCCGCACGGAATCGACGCGGTGAGCATGGCCTGCGTTGCCCTGGAGCAGGACGGACATGTCGAACACGGAGACGCCCGCACGAGCTGCCCGACTCACCCGGCCATCCGTCGCCTGCCTCCTGGCATGGCGCCCGACCTCGACGCCCGAGCGCCTGGCGCTGACCGGCCTGGTGGCGGCTGGTGCCTCGTTCGTCTACCCGGCCGCCAGCCACGCCACCGGGCTGACGGCGCCCTGCCTGCTGCGGCTGACCACCGGCATCCCCTGCCCGATGTGCGGGATGACCACGGCGGCCACCTCGCTGGCAGCCGGCCACCTGCAGGCCGCGCTCGCCGCCAACCCGTTCGTGCTCCTGCTCGCCGGGATGACCCTGGTCATGACGGTGCTCATGGCGGCAAGGGCGGCCGGCCTGGCCCCCGAGGCCACCACGTGGCCGCCCGCCCGCCAGCGCCACGTCCGGCTCGTGGTCGGGGTGCTCGCGGTAGGGAGCTGGCTGTTCCAGCTGCACCGGTTCGGTCGGATATGACGCATCGCCACGATGTTCGCCCGGCGCTGGACCGGTCGAGCCGCCCGTACGACAAGGAGGACCTATGAACGAGGGAACCCCACCTCGGGACCTGCCCGACGAGCCACGCCGGGACCCCGAGGACCAGGGCGCACCGGTGAACCCTCCCCAGCCGGACTACCCGCCGGCCGGGACACCCCCGGCGGGCCAGGGCGGGTGGTCGTCCCCGCCGTCCCCGCCACCCCCGCCCGGCGACTGGGGCCAGCAGCAGGGCTACGGGTCGCCGCCCCCACCCCCGTCCGGGTCGGCCGGCTGGCAGGGCCAGCCGGGGCAGGCCTGGGAACAGCAGCCGCCGGGCGGCTACCCGCCCGCGGGCCCGCCACCCGGGTACCAGTCCCAGCAGAGTGGCGGGCTGGCCGAGAACGTGGCATCCGGCCTGTCCTATGTGCTGACCTTCATCACGGGGCTGATCTTCTTCTTCACCGACAAGCGCCCGGAGGTCCGCTTCCACGCCATGCAGGCGATCCTGTTCGGGGCGGTCTGGATCGCCGTCAGCATCCTCAACAGCATCATCACCGGGACCGTGCTCGACCTGTTGCTGTTCCTGCTGTCGCTCGCGTTCTTCGTGGTGTGGATCGTGCTGATGATCCAGGGCTTCTCGGGCCGGCACTTCAAGCTTCCCGTGCTCGGCGACATCGCCGAGCAGCAGGCCAAGCCGGTGTGAGCACGGGGCCGCGGGCGCAGACGCGCTCGGCCCACGAGCACGTAAGGGGAACCGACTCGATGTCCCAAGGATATCCGCCACCGGAGCCGGGCCGGCCCGGCTCCGGTCAGCCTGGACACCCGCCGGTTCCCGGGTACCCGTCCGTCCCGCCCGGCTACGGCCAGCCCGGCTACGCGCCCCTCGAGGGACCCGGGACCTACATGGGGCGGCAGCTGGCCAACTGGCCCCAGCGGGTCGGCGCCTACCTCATCGACCAGATGGTGACCTTCGTGCCTGTCATCGTCGCCGGCGTCCTGGCCAGCGCGGCTGGCCAGGGGGACAGCAGCACGGGGGGCGGCATCATCCTCATGGGCTACCTGGCCGCTTTCGTCCTGTACGTGGCCAACCGGCTGCTCACCCAGGGCCGGACCGGGCAGAGCTGGGGCAAGCGGGTCTTCAACCTGAAGCTGGTCCGCATGGCGGACGGGCTGCCGGTGGGGGCGGTCATGGCCTTCGTGCGTGACCTGCTCCACACCCTGGACGGGATCTGCCTGATCGGCTACCTGTTCCCGCTCTGGGACGCGCGCAGGCAGACCTTTGCCGACAAGATCGTGAACACGGTGGTGCTCGCCGGCAGATAGCCGAGCACCCCTGGAAGGGAAGGAGTCAAATGACACAGGGGTACGGACCGAACGAGCCCGAGCAGCCAGGCTCGAGCCAGCCGCCGCAGTACGACCGGCCGCCGCAGTACGGCCAGCCGCCGGCCTACGAGCAGCCGGCGCAGCCGGGCTACGGGGGGACATCCCCATACCCGTCGGCGCCGGCCGGCGCCGGCTACGGACAGCCCGGCTACACCACCGACCAGCCAGGCTTCTACATGGGACGGCCGCTGGCAAGCTGGATCCAGCGTGTCGGCGCCTACCTGATCGACGGGCTCATCCAGGCCATCCCGGCCATCATCCTGGTGACGCCGTACAACCTGTCGGCCACCGACGGCAGCCCGTCGGTCGGGCTGGGGATCCTGGCGGCGCTCGGCTGGCTGCTCAGCCTCGGCATCTGGATCTACAACCGCTGGATCATGCAGGGCCAGACGGGGCAGAGCTGGGGCAAGAAGGCCCTCAACCTGCGGCTGGTGCGCATGTCGGACGGGCAGCCGATCGGGCCCCTGATGGCGTTCGTGCGCGACATCTGCCACTTCCTGGACGGGATCTGCCTCGTCGGCTACATCTACGCGGCGTTCGACGCGCGCAGGCAGACCTTTGCCGACAAGATCCTCAGCACGGTGGTGCTGGCCGAGCAGCGCTGACCTACGTCGGGGCGGGGCGGGGCAGGCCGGCCCGCCCCGCGCGCTGGCGGCTGCTGCGGCAGCCGCCAGCGCATCAACGGGAAGTTGTGTGGCGGCTGGCCGGAGGCGCCCCCCAACTCGACGACGCTTCCAAGGCCGAGCTCGACGCCACCATGCGACGCTTCTCCCCGGACGTCCCACTGACCTGGATGATCGGCCTGGGCGCCGACGCGGTCGCCGCCGAGCTGGCCGCGGCCGCCGACACCGCCGGTTGACACCGGCCTCCGGGCGTCCAGTTGACACCGCCCTCCGGGCGTCCAGTTGACACCGCCCTCCGGGCGTCCACAGGACGGGCCGGGCGGGTCTCCTGTTGTCCGGGGCGGGCCGTATGCTGCCGCCTGATGGGGTACTGGTGCCCGGAGGGGAGCGGCGGCATGGCCGGTGGGGTGAGCCAGGCGGGCTCGGCGACGTCCGAGGGCCGCCCCGACCGGGACGAGCTGCCAGAGGACGGCGCGCCGAGCTCGGCCCGGGCCGAGCTCGGCGCCACCCCCTGGGCGGTGGTCGACCTCGAGACGACCGGCACGCAGCCGTGGCCGCTGCACCGGGCCCTCGAGATCGGCATCGTGCGCCTGGCGCCCGACGGGTCGGTGGTCGAGGAGTACGAGACCCTCCTGGCCCCGGACCGGCCGGTCGAGGCCACCGAGATCCACGGCATCACCGACGGCATGGTCGCCGGCGCGCCAGCCTTCGCCGAGGTCGCCGGCGACGTGGCCGGGCTGCTGCAGGGCGCCGTCGTGGTCGCCCACAACGTCCTGTTCGACATCGGCTTCCTCCGGGGGGAGTTCCAGCTCGCCGGCCGCACGCTCCCACCTGTCGCGGCGCTGTGCACGGCGCAGCTCACCCGGCTGCTCCACCCCGAGGTGGAATGCCGGCTGGTGGACTGCTGCCAGACCTTCGGCATCGAGCACGCCGAGCCGCACTCGGCCCTGTCCGACGCGCGCGCCACCGCGCACCTGCTCCGCATCCACCTCGCCGAGGCCGCGGCCCGAGGCCTCGGCACCCTCGCCGACCTCGAGTGGCTCCCGGGGCCGCCGCTGCCCGCGGGCTGGGCCCCGTGGCCCCGCTGCGGCCGCACCCTGCGCCGCGCCGACACCCGCCGCCGGTCCGAGGCTGCCTCGCCGGCGGCCAACGGCGGCACTGGTGCCCGACCAGCCACCGACAGCCGTGGCCGTCCCGAGGCGACCACCCTGCCGGCGACCCGGACCGGGAACGGCGCCACGCCATCTGCCAACGGCCGCGTCCGGGCCCGCCCGGGCCCCGACCCGGCGGGCGGCGGCCCGGTCCCAACCGCCGGCGGCACAGGCCCGGTGGGCGGCCCGGCGCCCGCCCCGGCCCGGCGGTCCGGCCCGCCGGCGCGGCCGGTCGATCCGGCCACGCTCCCGGCGCGGGCCCAGGAGCTGCTCGCGGCGCTGGCCGGTCCGGGAGCGGTGCTCCGCCCCGACCAGCTCGCCGCCGTCGGCGCGCTCGTCGTGGACCGCCGGCGGGCGCTGGTCGTCCAGCGGACCGGCTGGGGCAAGTCGGCCGTGTACTTCCTGGCCACCCGCCTGCTGCGCGACGCCGGAGCCGGCCCCACGCTGCTCGTGTCGCCGCTGCTCGCGCTGATGCGCGACCAGATCGAGGCCGCGCGGCGCATCGGCATCCGCGCCGCCACGATCAACTCGACCAACCACGACGAGTGGTCGGAGGTGGAGCGGTCGCTGGCCGCGGGCGGGGTCGACCTGCTGCTGGTCTCGCCCGAACGGCTCAACAACCCCCAGTTCCGCACCGACGTGCTGCCCACCCTGTCGGCCGCGGCCGGGCTCCTGGTCATCGACGAGGCGCACTGCATCTCCGACTGGGGCCACGACTTCCGCCCCGACTACCGGCGCATCATCCGGGTGCTCGACGCCATCGGGCCGGACGTGCCGGTGCTGGCGACCACGGCCACCGCCAACCACCGGGTCATGGCCGACGTCGCCGACCAGCTCGGCGTCGCGCCAGTGACCCTGCGTGGGCCGCTCGACCGCGAGAGCCTGGTCCTGTCGGTCCTGCGGCTGCCGAGCCAGGCCGAGCGGCTGGCCTGGCTCGCCGAGCAGGTCCCCCGGCTGCCCGGCTCCGGCATCGTCTACTGCCTCACCGTGGCCGACACCGAGCGGGTCACCGCCTGGCTCCGGTCGCGGGGGGTCGACGCGCGCTCCTACAGCGGCAAGGCCGACCCCGAGGAGCGCGCCGCGGTCGAGGACGCCCTGCGGGCGGGCCAGGTCAAGGCGGTGGTGGCCACCTCCGCCCTTGGCATGGGCTTCGACAAGCCCGACCTGGCCTTCGTGGTCCACTTCCAGTCCCCCGACTCCCCCGTCACCTACTACCAGCAGGTCGGCCGGGCCGGCCGGGCCCTGCCGCGGGCCGAGGCGGTGCTGCTGTGCGGTGCGGAGGACCGCTCGATCTGGGACTGGTTCGCGACCACCGCGTTCCCGCCCCGCGACCTGGTGGCGAGGGTGCTGGGCACCCTGCAGCGGGCGTCCGGGCCGGTACCAGCGGCCGCGATCGAGGAGGCGGTGAACCTCGGCCGCGGCCGCATCGAGGCGATGCTCAAGGTCCTGGACGTGGAGGGGGCGGTGCGCCGCGAGCGCGGGGGCTGGACGCGCACCGGCGCTCCCTGGACCTACGACGAGGAGCGCCACGGCCGGGTCGCTGCCGCCCGCGAGGCCGAGCAGGCCGCGATGGTCGCCTACGCCACCACCGACGCCTGCCTCATGGCCTACCTGCGCCGCCAGCTCGACGACCCGGACCCGGCCGAGTGCGGCCGCTGCGCCAACTGCACCGGGCAGCGGCCCGCGGCCGAGGTCGACCCGGCGCTCGCTGCCGAGGCGAGCGCGTTCCTGCTCGGCCGGGACACCGTGGTCGAGCCCCGCCGGCTATGGCCGCGGGGCGTGGACGGCCTGGTCGGCACCATCCCGCCCGAGCTGCGGGTGGAGCCCGGGCGGGCGCTGGCCATGGCCGGGGCGGCCGACGCCGGCTGGGGGCGGGTCATCGCCGGGCTGCTGGCGACCGACGGGCCGGTGCCCGACGAGGTGGTACGGGCAGTGGTCCGGCTGCTCGCCCGCTGGGAGTGGGCGACCCGGCCGAGCTGGGTGACGTTCGTGCCTTCACGCTCCCACCCCCGGCTGGTGGAGAGCCTGGCCGCCCGCATCGCCGACCTCGGCCGGCTCCCGCTGCACCCGGTCCTCGAGCGGACCCGGGACGCCACCCCCCAGGCCTCCATGTCCAACAGCACCCACCAGTGCCGCAACGTGCACGGTGCGGTCGCGGTGGCCGCTGCCGACCTCGTGCCGCCCGGCGCCGTGCTGCTGGTCGACGACGTGGCCAGCTCCCGCTGGACCTTGACCACCGCCGGCGCCGCCCTGCGCCAGGCCGGCGCCGGCCCGGTCCTGCCCCTGGTGCTACTGCTGCGCTGACATCCTCTCGGAGGGCAAGCCATGCCCAAGGAGCCGCGTCCTCGACGGCACCCTGCACCACACCGCCGGACAGCAGCATCCGCCAGCAGGTCACCGGACGCGGGGCTGCGGGGTCGGTCTTGCCGGTATGTCTTCCGCCGGCTACGGGCTACGGGCGGCTCGTGCCGACCGTCGTGGAGGTCGGGCAGGGCGGCAGCGTCGTCGTGGTGGTGGTCGAGCCGGGCGGCAGCATGGTCGTGGTCGTCGTGGTGGTGGTCGAGCCCGGCGGCAGGCTCGTCGTGGTCGGCGGCGGTGCGCACGGCGCCGTCGTGGTCGGCGCCCGGGTGGTCGTCGTCGCTGGCGTCGTGGTCGAAGGCGGCGCGGTCGTGCCGGTGGTCCTCGGCGTCGTGGTCGACGGCGGCCCGGTGGTCGACGGCGGCCCGGTGGTCGCGGGCGGCCCGGTGGTCGCGGGCGGGACCGTGGTGGCCGGGCGTGTCGTCGTCGGTGCGAGCGTGGTGGCCGGGCCGGTGGTGGTGGAGGCCGGCGTGGTCGGCGCCGTGGTGGTCGACGCCGTGGTGGTCGACGCCGTGGTGGTCGGCGGCAGCGGGGGCAGGACCCCCGGCCCGCCGCTGATCCGCTGCGCGTAGAACGTGGCCCAGCCGAGCACGCTGTCCACGTAGGACCAGGAGTGGTTGTAGCCGTAGACGGCCTGGCGGAGCCGGGCCGGGTCGGACAGGTCGCCGGCGCCGCTCAGGCAGAGGTAGGCGGCCGCGCTGACCGCGGCGTCGAACAAGTTCCCGGGGTTGGCGACCTGGTCGCCGTTGCCGTCGCGCCCGAGCGACCGCCAGGTCGAGGGCAGGAACTGCATCGGGCCGACCGCGCGGTCCCATACCCGGTCGCCGTCCAGGCGGCCCCCGTCGGAGTCGGCGATCGCGGCGAAGCCGCCCCGGCCGTCCAGGGCGGGACCGAGGATCGGCGGGGTCACGTCGCCACCCTGGCTGAACCGCGCCGCCGCGCCGGCGTGGCGGCCGTGGTTGGACTCGATGCGACCGATCCCGGCCAGGACGCTCCACGACAGCCGGCAGCCCGGGTCGTAGCCCGAGGCCCAGGCCGCCGCGGTGCGGTAGGCGCGCAGGGTGAGCGGCGGGATGGTCTGGTCGGCCCCGGCGGGCACGACCCATGCTGCTGGCGTCGCCGCCGTGACCCCGGACCCGCGGGCGACCCGCTCCGCGGCGGCCTGGTCGGCGGCCGCCCGGCCCGACGCCTCCCGCCCGCTCAGCCAGGCCCGGCGGTCGCGGGCCTCGTCCTCCGCGGCGCCGCCCTGGTCCCCGGCGAACGTGGCCACGGCGACCAGGGGAGCCGCGCTCCGGGCCGGGTCCGCGGCGGCGCCGGGCACGAACCCGGGCAGCACGGCCACGGATGCGAGGAGCACGAGCAGCCAGGCGCTCAGGGCCCGGACGAGAGGAACGAGGCGACGCGGTTGCGGTAGGCGCATAGGCGAGCTCGGCGCGGAGGCGGTCGGTACGGATCTGGCCCTTCCAGGTCTATCGTCCCACGGCGATCAACCCCCGTCAGCCCGGGCGCTGGCGCAGAACCGGTCAGAGTCCCCGGGTGCCGAGCAGCCTGACGGTGGTCAAGGGTGGCGGTCCGCTCAGCCCTTGACCTTCGTCACGGCCAGTCAGCCCTTGACCCTGGCCACGGCCAGCTCGGCGGCCTCGGTCGGGTTGCGGCCGACCTGGACGCCGGCGGCCTCCAGCGCCTCGGCCTTGGCCTTGGCGGTGCCGCTGGACCCGGAGATGATCGCGCCGGCGTGGCCCATGCGCTTGCCCGGGGGCGCCTCGAACCCGGCGATGTAGGCGACGACCGGCTTGGACATGCTGTCGGCCACGAACCGGGCCGCCTGCTCCTCCTCGTCGCCGCCGATCTCGCCGATCATCACCACCGCCTCGGTCTCCGGGTCGGCCTCGAAGCGGGCCAGCACGTCGATGAAGCTCGAGCCGACCACCGGGTCGCCGCCGATGCCGACCGCGGTGGTCTGCCCCACCCCGGCCTCGGCCATCTCGTACATGACCTGGTAGGTGAGCGTGCCCGAGCGGGAGACGAGCCCGACCGGGCCCGGGTGGGTGATCTCGCCCGGGATGATGCCGACGTTGGCCTTGCCGGGCGAGATCACCCCCGGGCAGTTCGGGCCGACCAGGGCGACGCCCTTGGCCCGGACGTAGTTGTAAGCGCGGGTCATGTCGAGGACCGGGATGTTCTCGGTGATGAGGACCACGGTGCCGACGCCGGCGTCGACCGCCTCGTAGAGGGCGTCGACCGCGAACCGGGCGGGCACGAAGATCAGCGAGGTGTTGGCGCCGGTCTCGGCCACCGCGGCGGCCACCGTGTTGAACACGGGGACGCCCTCGACGTCCTGGCCGGCCTTGCCCGGGGTGACGCCGGCGACCAGGTTGGTGCCGTACTCGCGGTTGCGCAGCGCGTGGAAGCGGCCCTCGCGCCCGGTCAGCCCCTGGACGACCAGGCGGGTGTCGGCGTCGACGAGGATGGCCATGGCTACGCACCTTCCTTGGCAGGGGGGCCGGCGAGCTCGACCGCCTTGGCGGCCGCCTCGAGCATGGTGGCGGCGGGCACGACCTTGTCCGAGGGGGACTCGGCGAGCAGCCGGCGGCCCTCCTCGGCGTTGGTGCCGTCCAGCCGGACGACGAGCGGCACCTTGACCTTGTCGCCGAGCCGGTCGAGCGCGTCGAGGATGCCCTGGGCGACCAGGTCGCCGCGGGTGATGCCGCCGAAGATGTTCACGAACACGCTGCGGACCTTGTCGTCGGACAGGATGACCTCGAGCCCGGCCGCCATGGTCTCGGCCGACGCGCCCCCGCCGACGTCGAGGAAGTTGGCGGCCTTGCCGCCCGCCTGCGCGACCACGTCGAGGGTGGACATGACCAGGCCGGCGCCGTTGCCGATGATGCCGACCCAGCCGTCCAGCTTGATGTAGTTGAGGCCCTTGTCCTTGGCCGCCTGCTCCTGCGGGTCGACCGCGAAGGTGTCGCGCATCTCCTCGAGCTCGGGGTGGCGGAACAGCGAGGAGTCGTCCAGCGACACCTTGCCGTCCAGGGCCTTGACCTGACCGTCGGTGGTGACCACGAGCGGGTTCACCTCGACCAGCATGGCGTCCTCGGCGGTGAGCACCTCGTACAGCCTGGTGACGATCGCGGCCGCGCCCTTGTGGGTCCCGGGCGGGAACCCTGCCCCGTAGAGGAGCTGGTTGACGTGGTAGGGGCGCAGCCCGATGAGCGGGTTGACGCCGACCTTGACGATCGCGCCGGGCTTGGTGGCGGCGACCTCCTCGATGTCCATCCCGCCCTCGGCCGAGGCCATCGCCAGGTAGCCCTTGCTGGCCCGGTCGTGCAGGACCGCCAGGTAGTACTCGTTGGCGATGTCGGACGCCTCCTCGACGAGCACCCGGCGGACGGTGTGGCCGCGGATGTCCATGCCGATGATGCGCTCGGCCTGGGCCCTGGCCTCGGCCGGGTCCTTGGCGAGCTGGATGCCGCCCGCCTTGCCGCGGCCGCCGATCTGGACCTGGGCCTTGACCACGACCGTCCCGCCCAGCTCGGCGGCTACCGCCTCGGCCTCCTCGGGCGACCAGGCGACCCCGCCCCTGGGGACGGCGACGCCGTGCTTGGCGAACAGCTCCTTCGCCTGATGCTCGAACAGGTCCATCGCAGCACTCCTCGTCTGCGGCCCGTCCGCGCAGCGCGGGCGAACAGGACCGCCGCAGCTCGGGGGAACGGTCAGGCGGCCGGGTCCACCGCCGCCCGCAGCCAGTCGACGATCTTCCGGGTCGGGGTTCCAGGGGTGAAGATCTCCGAAACGCCCTGCTCCTTGAGGGCGACGATGTCCTCCTGGGGGATGATGCCGCCCCCGAAGACCAGCATGTCGCCGGCGCCCCGCTCGTGCAGGAGCTCGATCACGCGGGGAAACAGGGTCATGTGGGCACCGGACAGGATCGACAGGCCCACCGCGTCGGCGTCCTCCTGGATGGCGGCGGCCACGATCTGCTCCGGGGTCTGGTGCAGGCCGGCGTAGATGACCTCGAAGCCGGCGTCGCGCAGGGCGCGGGCGACCACCTTGACGCCGCGGTCGTGCCCGTCCAGCCCCGGCTTGGCCACCACGACCCGGATGCGTCCCTGCGCCACGGCACGCCGTCCTTTCGCTCGCGACCCTTCACACTCCGTACAAGGTCCGGCGCCGCGTTGCTGCCGGGCCCCTTGGCACTCCGTAGGCTGGGCCCTGGGCTCCGCCCCGCCCCGGTGGTGCCGGCCGGCCGCGCGGCAGGGCGCCGCCGAGGCAGCCTACCCTGTGGCCCGACCGTGCCGGGAAGATACTACCCGTGAGGCAACCGTCCCCAACCCGCCGAGGAGCCCGACCGTCCATGCCCGACCAGCATCCCGAGACCCCGCGCACCGCCTACCTCCCGCCCCGGGCGGCCAAGGCCCGCAAGCTCATCCTGCGCACCCAGCTCGGCCTGGCCTGGCTGCTCGCGGCGAGCGTGTTCGCGCTCGTCATCCTGGTCGCCGGGAGCTTGTTCCTGCTGCAGGGAGGCCGTCCCGGCGCGCCCTGGGTGCGGGTGGCCGCGGTGGCCGCGGTCCCGGAGGGGTCGGTCGCCGAGGTTCCGGCGGGCGCGGGGCTGGTGGTGGTGGTCGACCGCAGGGGCGGGCTGCTGCAGGCGTTCCTGGCCGAGCCAGGGCCCTGCCCGGTGACCGCGGCCGCGGGCTCGGCCGGCTTTGCCCGCTCCTGCCAGGACGAGGCGTGGGATGCTGACGGCACCCCGAGGCGGGCGGGGGCGCCAGCCCTGCGCCGGGTCCCGGCCCGGCTCACCCGGGGCGACCTCTACGTCGACGTGCGCGCCGCGACGCCCTGAGGGACCCGCGGCAACCTGGTGCGGTCAGCGCTCCCACTCGACCTCGCGGACACCCTCGAGCTCGGTGAGGGCCTCCAGGAACCGCTCGGCGTCGTAGCGGGGTGGCAGCTTGACGACCACTTGGACGCGGCCGCCGTCGCCGTTCTGGGTGCGTTCCAGGCCACGGAGCCCGATCTTCTCCTTGTGGGCGAGGTCGGTGAGCTTGCTGGCGGAGAAGCCAGGGCCGACGAGCAGGCTGAACTCCTCACGGCTGCTGGCACGATGGCGCAGCACGTTGCGGAACGCGCGCAGCCCGACCAGGGTGGCCAGCACGAGCACGGTCGCGCCGAGCGCGAGCACGTAGCGCCCGGCGCCGACGGCGACGCCGAGGGCGGCCGAGGCCCAGATGCTGGCCGCGGTGGTGAGCCCGCGGATGGAGGCCCCGTGACGCAGGATGGCCCCGCCGCCCAGGAAGCCGATGCCGGTGACGATCTGGGCGGCGATCCGGGCCGGGTCCCCCGGCCCTTCGAAGCCGTATGCGGAGACGAGCGTGAACAGGCAGGCTCCGATGGTGAGCAGCATGTGGGTGCGCAGGCCGGCCGGCTGGTCGGAGAGCTCGCGCTCGGCGCCGACGGCCCCCCCGAGCACGGCCGCCAGGGCCAGGCGGGCGAGCAGCTCGAGATCGGTCGGCATGATGGGCTCCAGGAGTCGGCCACCGGATGCTACCCCCGTGAGCAGGCCCGCTCACGGGAATCCGGCGGGGTGCCGTCACCAGGCTCGGATCTAGCTATTTCTGACTATGCGAGGGCCATCCTGAGGGTGGGTGAGCGGATGGTCCCCTGGGGTCGATAGCTAGCGTGGGACGGCCACGGAGGGTGGCTGCGGGCGGGTGAGGGGCGAGGTGGACGGTGATCGCTCGGGTGCTGCGCGCGACCGCCCACTCGGAGCGCGAGGCGCTGGCCATGGCCGCGCTGTGGACCTCCGAGATCGGGCCCTTCGAGCGGGCCAGGCCCGGCTTCCAGGGCGGGGTCCTCCTGCGCGAGGGGCCCGACCTGCTCGCGGTGAGCTGCTGGGACGCCATGAGCACCGCCGCCGCCCTGGACCCGCTGTACGGCAAGGTCGCCGCCTCGCCGCTGGAAGGTCTCCTGGCCCGACCGCTGACGTGCCGGTTCTGGGCCCTCTGAGGCGCCGGAGGAGCCGTGGCCGCAGGCCCCGACGCAGGCCCCGAGCGCTGCCTGCTCGCCGAGCTGGCGGCGGGCGCCGAGGGGACGATCGTGGAGCTGCGCTTCGCGCCCCACCACCGGCCCGCGCCCGAGTCGCCGCTGCGGCGGGGAGCCGCGGTCTACGTCGTCGAGGCGTCAGGTGGCGGGTGGCTCCACGTGCGCATCAACTTCCGCGAGTACTCGGTGCCCCCGGGCGTGGCCGACCGGGTCGTGGTCGCCGTCAAGCAGCGACCGGCGCCCCGTGCGGCCGGCCCGGAGACGGCCGGGGCCGCCTACGCGGTGTTGCTCTCTCGTGCCGGCCGCACGGCCTGGCGGGTCAGGCTGGTGCACCGGGACGACGGCGCGGTCGTTCTCAGCGAGCCGTTCGACAGCGAGGCCGACGCGCGGCGCCGGCTGGACGAGCTTCGCCGCGACGCGGCCGCCCTGGACGCCGCCGCGTTCCGGTCCCGCCACGGCCTGCCTTGAGCCGGCCGCTACAGCCGGCGGGCCGTGTCCAGGTCGCTCACCGCGAGCACGAGCTGCTTGGAGCCGTTCTTCTCGCCGGCCAGGTAGACCGCCTCGAGGTTGATCCCGGCGTCGGCCAGCCGCCGGCAGTAGCGGCCAAGCGCGCCCGGCTCGTCCTCGAGCGTCACCACCAGGACCTCGCGGACCCGCTCGGGGGGCATGCCGGCCTCGCGCAATGCCCGCACGGCCACGTCGGCGGGCTCCACCACCAGGTGGGCGAGGGCGCCGCCACCCGGCACGGCGAGCACCGCGACGGCCCGGATGTCGACGCCGCGCCCGCCGAGCAGCTCGCCCAGCGTGGCAAGCGTCCCCGGCCGGTCCTCGAGCTTCACCACCACCTCGGTCAGCACCTGCCCACCCCCTCCTCGTCGCGGTCCTCACCCGGGAGCCGGGCGGCTCCGGTGCCGGCACCGGGCCTCACCCGTGGTCGTGCACGCGGTCGTGCCGGTGGTGCTCGTGGTCCGCCCCGTCCGGGCCGGGCCGGGTGTGGTGCAGCGTCTCGCTGTGACTGGCGTGCTCGTCGACCCCGGCCGGGTCGAGGTGGACGTCGACCTCGGACACGCCAGGCACGGCGTGGAAGATCTGGTGCCTGACGCGCTCGGCGAGGTCGTGGGCGCGCCCCAGCGGCAGCTCGGGGTCCACCCCGACGTGGACGAGCACGTGGAGCGTGCGGCCCACCCAGCGCGCCCGCACCGCATGCGCGGCCTCGACGCCCTCGACGGACCCGGCGGCCTGCTCGACCCGGTCGATGACCTCGGGGTCGACCCGGTCCATCAGCCTGGCCAGGACGTCCCGGACGGTACCGACCAGCACCCAGGCGATCACCGCCGAGAGCAGCAGCCCGGCCAGCGGGTCGGCCGTGGGCCAGCCGGCCCAGGCCCCGGCGATGCCGACCGCGGCGGCCAGGCTGGCCAGGCCGTCGACACGCGAGTGGCGGCCGTCGGCCTCGAGCGGCACCGAGTTGATGCGCCGGCCGACCCGGATCTTGTACTGGGCCACGGCCTCGTTGCCGGCCATGCCGACCAGCGCGGCGGCCAGGGCCCAGCCGGGGTTGCGCAGCGGGGCGACCGGACCGGCCAGCTTGGCCAGCGACTCGGCCAGCGCCACGCCGGCCGAGGCGGCGATCGCCAGCACCACCAGCACGCCGGCCACGTCCTCGGCCCGGGCCAGGCCGAACGTGTAGCGGCGGTCGGGCTGCCTGCGCCCGACCCGGAAGGCGATCAGCAGGGTGACGGTGGTGAACACGTCGCCCAGGTTGTGGAGCCCGTCGGCGAGCAGCGCGACCGACCCGCTCGCGGCCACGAACGCAAGCTCCACCGCGGCGGTCAGCGCGAGGGCGAGGGCGGCCCGGGCGACCGCCCGCGCCCCTTCGTCCTCGCCCTCGCGCGATCCGGCGACCGGCACAGGGGCGTGGCTGTGGCTACCGCTCATCGAGCCCTTCCTCCAGGTGGCACCGGGCGGCGCTGTCCGTCTGGCACAGCCTGACCCAACCACGCCCGGCGCGGCAAGCACGCTCCAGCCGGGGGCCGGAAAGGCAGCGGGCCCACGGCGCCGTCCGGGTGGGATCGGGGGCGCCAGGGCCCTGCTGCCGGAGGCCGCCCTCGCCCAAAGTGGGCCGGGGCCTCCATTTCACAAGGGTAAGGGACGGCGGCGACCCACGCCAGGGCCTTGCCGCAAAGAGCAAAGGGACGCGGTGAAGACCCCTGTGATGAAGACCCCTGTGATGAAGACCCTTGGGAACCCGTTGAGCTGGTACTGTCGAGCCGGCGGCCCGGCGGGCCGCGAGCCACGTCCCGGAGGTGCCCCATGAGCGCTCGACCAGGCAGCGAAGCCCCCGACCGCAACCTCGCTCTCGAGCTCGTCCGCGTCACCGAGGCCGCCGCCATGGCGGCCGCCCGCAAGATGGGCTACGGCGACAAGGAGCTGGTCGACCAGGCCGCGGTGGACGCCATGCGGGCGGTGCTCGGGTCGGTGTCGATGACCGGCGTGGTGGTCATCGGCGAGGGCGAGAAGGACAACGCGCCGATGCTCTACAACGGCGAGGAGATCGGCAACGGCACGCCGCCGCAGGTCGACATCGCGGTGGACCCGGTGGACGGCACCACCCTGACCGCCAAGAGCATGCCGAACGCGATCGCCGTGGTCGCCCTGTCGGACCGGGGCACCATGTTCGACCCGGGTCCCTGCGTCTACATGGACAAGCTGGTGGTGGGCAGGGAGGGTGTCGACGTGATCGACTTCGAGGCGCCCATCCGGGACAACCTGCGGGCGCTGGCCAAGGCCAAGGGAGGCGAGGTTCCCGACCTGACCGTCTGCATCCTCGACCGGCCACGGCACGAGGACAAGATCCGCGAGGTTCGCGAAGCGGGCGCCCGCATCAAGCTGATCCCCGACGGCGACGTGGCCGGCGCGATCATGGCCGCCCGGGACGGCACCGGCGTCGACATCCTCATCGGCGTCGGCGGGACGCCGGAGGCCGTCATCGCCGCGTGCGCGCTGAAGTGCTTGGACGCCGTGATGTTCGGCCGGCTCTGGCCCCGCAACGACGAGGAGCGCACCGCCGCCCTGGACGCCGGGTACGACCTCGACCAGGTCCTCACCATCGACGACCTGGTCCGGGGCGACAACGTGTTCTTCGCGGCCACCGGGGTGACCGACGGCGAGCTGATGCGGGGCGTGCGCTTCGACCGGCGCGGGGCGACCACCCAGTCGCTGTCGATGCGCTCCAAGTCGGGCACGGTGCGCCTGATCGAGGCTCGCCATCAGTTCTCGAAGCTCAGCAGGTACGCGAGCATCGACTTCGGGTAGGACCTGGGCGGGCGGGTGCATTTGACCGGGGTTCTAGGCTGCGTCCATGCCCTCCCGCCAGCCGGTCGTGGTCGTCGGGGCCGGGGTGTCCGGCCTGGCCTGCGCGCGCGTGCTGGCCGGCGCCGGCCTGCCCGTCGTCGTGCTGGAGAAGCGCCGGGGCGTGGGCGGGCGGATGGCCACCCGGCGGGTGGCCGGGACGGTCGTCGATCACGGCGCGCAGTACGTGACCGCGGGCAACCCCGAGTTCGCGGCGTTGCTGCGCCGGCTGGCCGCCACCGGCCTGGCCGAGCCCTGGGCGACCCGCCTGCACCGCTACAAGAGCGGGCGGCTCGCCGAGGGCGGGCCGGCCGAGTCGGGCCGGGTCCGCTGGGCGTTCCCCGACGGCATCGTCACGCTTGCCGAGCAGCTCGCCCGCGGGCTCACCGTGCACCGGCAGGTCCGGGTGACCGCCGTCCGGCCGGCGAAGGGTGCGAGCTGGGAGCTGGCCACCACGCCAGCGGGCGTGTGGGTGGCGCGGGCGCTGGTGCTCGCCCTGCCCACTCCCCGGGCGGTCGAGCTGCTGACCGGCGTCACCGGCCTGGAGGAGCTGGCCGGGACGGCGGCGCGGGCCGCCTACGACCCGTGCTGGGCGCTGGTCGCCGGGTACCCGGACGCGGCCCCGCCGACCTGGCGGGGCGTGTTCGTGGACGGCGGCCCACTCTCGTTCCTCTGCCACGACTCCTCCAAGCGCCACGACCCCGCCGGCACGGTCCTGGTCGCCCACGCGACCGGGGCGTGGACCCGGGCCCACTGGGACGACGACCCGGCGCGGGTCACCGGCGAGCTGGTCGCCGCCACGGCGCGAGTCGCTGGCGGCTGGGCGGCCGATCCGGCCTGGACCAGCCACCAGCGCTGGACCCACGCCCAGGTCGCGGAGGGTGTGGACGTGCCCTGGCTGCTCGGCCCGGGGCACGCGCCGGTCGGGCTGTGCGGCGACTGGGGCGAGGGCGCGAAGGTCGAGGGCGCCTGGCGCTCGGGCCACCGGCTCGGCCACGCCCTTCTCGGACGCGTCGGATGACCGCCGGCGGGCCGGCCCTGAGTGGGTCTCCGGCCGCAGGCCGCTCGGGCGGGTGTGCCGGGGCCGGTGGGTCGGCGCGGCGCCGGCGGGTCGGGTCGGCCGGTCGGCCCGGCGGGTCAAGGCGCCCGGTCCTCGACCCGCCCGTGCTCGGCCCCCCGGCGACATCACCCCGGCTCGGCCGGCGGCGCCCCTGCCTCGGTCCCCATGACGGCCGGTGCGCGGGCCGACTCGTACGCCTCCTCGGCGGCCACCCGCTGCGCGTAGAGGACCTTGACGGCGGCGGCGACCGGGATCGCCATCAACGCCCCGACCAGCCCGAGGACGGTCGCGCCGATGAGGCCGGCGAGCAGCACGGCGCTGGCCGAGATGTCGACTGTGGACCTCAGGATGCGCGGGGCGATCAGGTAGTTCTCGAGCTGCTGGTAGGCCACGAAGAACAGGGCGACGAGGACCGCGGTCGGCCAGATGTCGGTGGCGAACGCGGCGACCGCGACGCAGAGGATCGCGCCCAGGGTGGCGCCGACCATCGGGATGAGGTCGCAGAAGGCGACCAGGATGGCGAGCGGGATCCTGAAGGGGACGCCGAGCACCAGGAACGCGGCGTAGGAGGCGACCCCGGCCACGACCGAGATGAGGATGTTCCCGATCATGTAGTCGCCGACCTTTTCGACCACGAGGCCGACGACCTCGGCCGAGCGCGCCCGCCGGTGGCGGGGCATCAGGCGGACCAGACCGGACCGCAGCCGCGGCAGGTCGGCCATGAAGTAGATGGTGAGCACGAGGATGGTGAGGCCGCTGAACAGCGCCCCGAACACCCGGCTGGTGAACCCGAGCAGGCCGGTGCCGAGCCGGGAGGGCAGGCTGCCGACCAGCCCCTGGATCTGGCGGGACACGTCGAACTGCCGGTTCAGCACCCGGAAGCTCCGCGAGCGCTGGTTGAGCTGCTCGAAGTACCGGGGCAGGTCGGCGGTGAACGTCTGGAACTGGGAAGCCAGCGCCGGGATGATGGAGACCAGGAACGCGACCGCCACCACCACGACGAGCCCGATGATGATCGTCACGGCGAGGCCCCGGCTGACGCCGCGGCGGTTCAGCCAGCGCACGGCGGGGTCCAGGCTGACCGCGAAGAACAGCGCGATCAGGGCCCGGATGAGCACCGCCTGGGCGGCGACCACGGCACGGGCGCCGAGGTACACGGTGAGCGCGCCAAGGCTGGCGAACAGCCCCCAGCGGTAGGCGGCCCAGGACCGGCGCCGGGCCCGGTCCTGGGCGCGCTCGCCGTTGCCGCCGGTCGCCGTGACAGTGACGGCGCCAGTGTCTGGCGTCCTGGCCATCGTCGAGTACCCTCCCGGGAGTCGGCCCTCATGCGGGGCAGGGCAAGTAAAGGGCCTCTAGCCCCTCGGCTCAAGTGCGGACCAGGCTAGGCTGCTGCTCGACCGGGCGGCTGCTCGACCGGGCTACTGCTCGACCGGGCGGCTGCTCGACCGGGCGGCTGCTCGACCGGGCTGCTCGACCGGGCTGCTCGACCGGGCTGCTCGAGGGCGGCGTTGCCGCGATAGGCTTTGGGCCGTTGGCTGCCGCCCCGCTGGAGGGACACGGAAATGACCGAGATAAACGCCTCGAACTACGACCAGCTCGTCGCCGCCGTGGACCGGCTCTCCAACGAGGAGCTGGTGGCCGCCATCCAGAGCCAGGAGGGCGGCGTCGACGGCACGCTCGAGCAGGTCTACCAGGGCATGGTCAACTCGTTCAACCCGCAGAAGGCGGCCGGGCAGCAGGCCACCGTGCAGTACGAGATCGCGGCTCCGGACGGCCCTCATCCCTACGTGATGCGGATCGCCGACGGCCGCTGCGAGGTCGAGAAGGGCACCGCCGAGAGCCCTCGGGTCACCCTCAAGATCGGCTTGGGCGACTTCCTGCGCCTGGTCACCAACAGGCTGCCCGGCATGCAGGCGTTCATGACCGGCAAGCTCAAGGTGTCCGGGGACCTGTTCTTCGCCCAGACCTTCGCCTCCTGGTTCGACCGCCCGGCCTCGTAGCGCCGGACGCGCGGGAGGTGGCGATGCCAGGTCACCTGGGCTGGGGTGCCTGGGCTGGGGTGCCTGGGCTGGGGTTGCCTCCGGCCGGGCACATGGCCACACTCCGGAGCATGGCAACCACCCTGTTCCTGGTGCGGCACGCCAAGGCGGCCGACCGGCGGCGCTGGACCGGGGCCGACCGGGACCGGCCGCTCACCGGGCGTGGCCGGGCGCAGGCGGAGCGGCTCGCCAGGGCGCTCGCGCCGGAACGGCCCGCCGTGCTCGCTGCCAGCCCGTGGCTGCGCTGCGTCGAGACCGCGGCGCCCCTGGCCGCCACGCTCGGGGTGGGGCTGCGGCTCGACGACCGGCTCGGCTACGACCAGGCCGACATGGACGGCTGGGTCCGCGAGGCGGCCGCCCACCCGGGCTCCGCCGTGGTCGGAGTCGGCCACGGCGACCTCATCCCGATGTACCTGCTGCGGGCCGGCCTGGTCGACGGGCCGCCCGACTTCCGCACCGGGTCGCTGTTCCGGGTCCGGGTCGAGGACGGCCGGCCGTTCGAGGTCGCCTACGTCGACCGGGACGACCTCCCCGAGCCTGCCGCCTAGGACCCTCGGTTCCTCTGCGTGCTCGCCTGGGCGCGCTCAGGATTCGATCGGGTTCCCGGATGCCCGTAGGATGTTGGTCCATGCCCACCGACCCGAGCATGCCCACCGACCCGAGCACGCCCACCGACCCGAGCACGCCCACCGACCGGTCCGTCCCGGGCGACGGCATCGCCCTGCACGCCAGGGACTGGGGCGGCGACGGGCCCCCGGTGGTGCTGCTGCACGGGCTCGCCTCCAACTGCCGGATCTGGGACGGGGTCGCGCCCCTGCTCGCCGCGGCCGGCTTCCGGGTGTTGGCACTGGACCAGCGGGGCCATGGCGAGTCCGACCAGCCGGCGGGCGGCTACGGGTTCGAGCCGGTCGGGCGCGACCTCGAGGCCGCCCTGGGCGCCCTGGGCATCGCACGCCCGCTGCTCGCCGGTCACTCCTGGGGCGGCAACGTCGCCCTGCAGTACGCCGCCGACCGGGACGCCGATGCCGTCGCCGGCCTCGCCCTGGTCGACGGCGGCTTCATCGAGATCTCGGCCTGGCCCGGCATGACCAGGGAGAAGGCGCTCGAGCAGCTTGCCCCGCCCCGCTTCGCGGTGCCGCTGGAGGACTGGCTCGAGCAGGCGGGACGATGGGTGCCACCCAGGATCGACACGAAGAACGCGTCCTTGCCTGACGCGCGCAAGGCCTGGGTGCGGGCGTTCCTGCGCGCCGGCGTCGAGGTCGACGCCGGGGGCGTGGCCCGCGCCCGGTTCCACTTCGGCAACCACATGCAGGTCGTCGAAGCCCTGTACGACCAGCGGCCGTCGGAGCTGTACGCCAAGGTGGCCTGCCCGGTGCTGATCTGCCCGGCCGGCAGCGACGAGTTCGCCGCCGCCAAGCGGCCAGCGGTCGACCTGGCCGCCTCGCGGCTGCCCGACGCCCGCGTGACCTGGTTCGAGGACACCATGCACGACATTCCCCTGCAGCGCCCGGAGGCGCTGGCCGCTGAGCTCGCCGGTTTCGCCAGGGAGGTGGCCGCCCGTGGGTGAGGTCTGCCGGGTCGGCGTGATGGGCATCCGGGGGTCGTTCTCCGAGGAGGCGGCCCTCGAGTACGCCAGGGACAACAAGCTCGGCGAGGTCGAGATCGTGGAGCTGGTCTCCACCGACCGGGTCCTGCGGGCGGTGGCCGCCGGCGAGGTCGAGCTCGGCATCTTCGCGCTCGAGAACTCCAACGGCGGGGTCGTCTACGAGAGCGTCTACGCCATGGCGGCCCACCGCTTCCACGTGGAGGACCTGTTCGAGATCGACGTCAACCACACCCTGCTCGTCCATCCCGACCTGCCCGGCCGGGGGGCGATCGACCGCATCGCCTCCCACCAGCAAGCGCTGCGGCAGTGCCGGATGTGGCTGCGCCACCACTTCCCGACCACGCTGGTGACCGAGGAGCCCGACACCGCCGAGGCGGCCCGGATGCTGGCCATCGGGGAGCTGCCGCCGACGACCGCGGTGATCGCCGCCGAGCGCTGCGCCGAGCTGTTCGGCCTGCGTGTGCTGGAGCGGCGCATCCAGGACCTCAAGTTCAACTTCACCACGTTCGTGGCCGCGAGCCGCATCGACCCGTGACCCCGGGCCGGGCCCTCGCGGCCCCCGGGCCTGTCCGGGCCTGGTGCATCCTGGGGGGCTGCACCCTGGGGGGCTGCATCCTGGGGGGCTGCATCCTGGGGGGGTGCACCCTGGGGGGGTGCACCCTGGGGCCATGAGTGGCTTCGATCTCGGGCCCGAGGCCAGGCGGCGGGTCGCGCGGGCGGTCAGCACCGGGGAGGCGGTCGCCGACCCGGCACTGGCCGCGGCAGCGGTCATGCTGGCCCGCTCGGCCCAGGCGCGGCTGCGGGCCCGGACGCTGCGCAGCGCGCTGCGGATCAGCGCAGCGACCACCGCCGTCTGGCTGGTGCTGGTGGTGCTGCCGGTCACGCTCAACGCCGGCGTCTACTGGACGGCGCTGGCCGCCGGTCTCGGCGTCGGGGTCGTGCTGTTCCTCGCCATCCTGCTCGTCGGCTGGCGCCAGCTCCGCCTGGCGCGCCGGGCCGAGGCACGCAACCAGCGCCTGCTGGACCCCGGACCGGGGACGCCGGACCCGGCAGCCGACCGGTAGGGCACCACCCGCCGTGACAGCCGGTGCTGCCGTCCCGCCCTCCATCCCGACCTCGAGCCCGGGTCAGCGCTCGTGGATGACGAGCGAGCCGACGATCTTGTCGGCGAACGTCTGGCGGCGCGGGTCCCACAGCGGCCAGAGGTAGCCGAGGCAGCACGGCAGCGAGTCCACGAGGTGGACGACCCAGCGCAGGAAGACCAGGCCGGTGCCGAGGGGCCGCCCGTCAGCCTTGCGGAGCAGGCGGATGCCCATCGCCTGCTTGCCCCAGGTCTGGCCGGTCCGGCCCTGGGCGGCGAACTGGTTCCACAGCATCAGGCCGAGCGCGAGCAGCTCCAGCACGATGCCGAGGACCAGGAAGACCGCGCGGTCGGGCCCGGCACCGCTGTCGGCGGCGAGCTGGAACACGGTCGTGCCCGGCACGTAGAGGAACGCGACGATGAGCCCGTCGAGCAGGGACGCGACGACCCGCCGGCCCCAGCCGGCCAGCGGGTACCCCTCGTAGTAGCCGGGGCGGTCGGGGTCCGGCGCGGGGTCGCGGCGGCGGACCCCAGCCTGCCCGGTGGACCAGTAGGCGACCGGGACACCGAACCCGGGCCGCGCGCCCGGCCCGACCGGATGGGAGCCGGGCAAGCCCGGACGCCAGTCCAGGTCCGCCTCCCGCCCACCGGTTCCATCTCCCGCTGTCGACATACCGGCAGTCCTCGTTCGATGTGGGCGGCGGGAGCCTCCCCGATCCGGGCCAGGTCCGGCAATCGGGACCTCTACGCAGGCCGGCAGGGCGCGGTCAGCGGCGCAGCGCGCGCAGGGCGGCGGCCACGCCTGGGCGGGCGAACTCCTCGTAGGCGTAGGCGGCGGCCCGCATGCCCCGGTAGTAGTGGGACAGCAGCAGCCGCTCGTTGGGCGCGTGGATGCGGTCCTCGGGCAGCATGACCCCGACGTAGACGCAGGCGACGCCGAGGGCGTCGGACAGAGCCCGCTCGGGTCCCGAGCCGCCCTCCCGGGTGAACAGCGGCTCGGTGCCGAAGGCACGGGCGACCGCCCGGGCGGCCGCCTGGTTGCCGGGGTGGTCGATCGGGGTCAGGCAGGGCCGGACGCCGCCGATCGACTGGACGGCCACCTCGCTGGCCTCGGGCGCGTTGGCGCGCACCCACTGCTCGAACAGCGGCTGCAGCTTGGCCGGCTCCTGGTCGGCGACGAGCCGGAACGACACCTTGGCGTGCGCCTCGGCGGGGATGATGGTCTTCTGCCCGACCCCGGTGTACCCGCCCCAGACGCCGTTGACGTCGGCGGCCGGGCGGCCCCCGATGCGCTCGAGCGGCGACCAGCCCTCCTCGCCAGGCAGCGACCGCACGCCGGCGTTGCGCTTCAGCTCCTCGGGGTCGAAGGGAAGGGCCGCGAAGTTCCGGCGCTCCTCGGCGGTCAGCTCGAGGACGTCGTCGTACCAGCCCGGGATGGCGATCCGGCCGCGGTCGTCCTTGAGGCCGGCCAGGAGCCGGACGAGCGCCTCCACCGCGTTCGGGACCGTCCCCCCGAACGTGCCGGAGTGCAGGTCGGCCGGTGCGGTGCGCAGGTCGACCTGGAAGTAGATCAGCCCGCGCATCGAGGTGACCATCGAGGGCACGTCGCGGGCGTGCATGCCGGTGTCGGACACGAACACGACGTCGCAGGCGAGCCGCTCGGCGTGGTCGGCCAGGAACGCCTCGATGTTGGGGGAGCCCGCCTCCTCCTCGCCCTCGACCAGGAACTTGACGTTGACCGGCAGGCTGCCGTCGGCGGCGAGCAGGTGGCGGATGGCCGACACCTGGAAGTGGACCTGCCCCTTGTCGTCGGAGGCGCCCCGCCCGTGCAGGCAGCCGTCGCGCACGGTGGGCTCGAACGGCGGCGTGGTCCACTGCTCGAGCGGGTCGACGGGCTGGACGTCGTGGTGGCCGTAGACGGTGATGGTGGGGGCGTCCGGACCGGCGCCCAGCCACTCGCCGTAGACGGCGGGCTGGCCGCCCTCCACCGGGATCACCTCCGACTGGAGACCGGCCGCCTCCATCAGCCCGGCCAGGTGCTCGGCCGAGCGACGGACGTCGTCGGCGTGGGCCGGGTCGGTGGAGATCGACGGGATCGCGCACCACTCGGACAGCTCGGCGACCAGCGACTCGGCCTCGGCCTTGACGAAAGCGTCGATGTCAGCCACAAGCTCCCTCACGCAACGGGGCGGAACGACATCCGGCAGGCTATCAGAGGGGCCCGGCGGCCCCGGCAGGCCGTCAGAGAGGGGCCCGGCGGATCCGGCAGGCCGTCAGAGGGGCCCGGGGGCCCCCGTCGCCGGTGCCGGTGGTTGCCGGACGCCTGGCGTGGAAGGATGCGGGCACACTTGCGCCTTCGTGGCGCGAGCGGACCGACGGGCACACCCAGGAGGGATCGGATGGCTGGATCCATGACCGAGATCAGGGCCGACGGCGGGCCGGTGCCCGCCTACGTCTCGCTGCCGCCGTCCGGCAGCGGCCCGGGAGTCGTCGTCATCCAGGAGTGGTGGGGGCTGGTGCCCCACATCCGCGACGTGGCCGACCGGCTCGCCGCCGAGGGGTTCGTGGCCATCGCCCCGGACCTGTACCGCGGAGCGCAGACCAGCGAGCCGGACGAGGCCGGCAAGCTGGTCATGGAGATGCGGCTCGACCAGGCCGCCAGGGACATGGGCGGCGCGGTCGACGCGCTCCTGGCCATGCCGGAGACGACCGGCTCGGGCGTGGGCGTGATCGGCTTCTGCGTCGGCGGCGGGCTCGCGCTCTACCTCGCGTCGCTCGAGCCCGAGGTGGCCGCGGCCGTGTGCTACTACGGGTTCCCGCGCCCAGGTCTCGAATGGGACCTGTCGACGGTCAAGGGGGCGGTGCTCGGCCACTTCGCCGAGGACGACGACTTCGCCCCCCGCGAGCTGGCCGACCAGATGGAACAGGAGCTCCGGGACGCCGGCGTGGGGGTGACCTTCCACCACTATCCCGGTACCGCGCACGCCTTCTTCAACGACGACCGCCCCGAGGTCCACGACGCCGAGGCGGCCGACCTGTCGTGGCGGCGCACGCTCGACTTCCTGCGCGGCACCCTGGGTGGCGGGTCGTGAGCGGCAAGGAGCCGGGACCCGGCCCGTTCCTCCGCAACATCGTCGAGCACGATTCGGGGGTGGCAAGGAAGGCCTACTTGGTCGTCCGCAACCTGGCCCGGCGCCCGCTGCGGGCCCGGGTCTGCTGCGGCCACCCGGGCGAGCCGGGATGTTGACGGGGCGCCCCTGACGGCCCCGGTCGGGGCCACCCGCACCCGCACTGACTGACGGCCGGCCCGCCCCTGGCCCGCCGCGTGCGCAGTGCTCCGTCGGCCGCGTGCGCGTGTGCTCCCGTCCGGGCAGGTAGGATGTCGCGGAAGGGGAGTAGTCCTCACGGGGCCGTCCGCGCCTCATGAGCGCGCCGTCACCACGGCGGGCCGATGCCCGCCCGGCGTCTCACCCGCGACGCGGGGGACGAGACCTTCGTGCCGCTCGGCGTCGGTCGACGCCCGGACGACCCGGAGGACTCCCGCATGGTCACCAAGACGGACACGACCGGCGACAGGGCGTCCACCCGGTCGCAGCGCATCCCCCTGCTCCTCGCCATCGCGATCACCATCCCGGGGGGCCTCCTGGGCGTCGCCGAGCTGCTGCACCTCGGCGGGCCCCACCTCGCACCCCCGCTCGCCGCCCTGCTCTACGGGCTCGCCGTGATCGGCGCGGCGTTCCTGCTCGGCTGGGCGGCCGAGGCAGCCATGCTCGACATCTCGGCCAGCCTGGCCATCGGCGCGCTCGCCCTGGTCGCCGTGCTGCCCGAGTACGCGGTCGGCTTCGTGTTCGCCTGGAAGGGCGGCAACGACGTGGAGCGGTTCGGCTCGGCCTGCAAGCCGCCGGACGGCGCCGGCGAGTCCAACTGCTCCCTCGTGCTCGCGAACATGACCGGCGCCAACCGGCTCCTGATCGGCATCGGCTGGGCGATGGTGGTGTTCATCGCCTGGTGGCGCTGGCGGCGGCGGGGTGAGCCGCGCGAGGGCATCGCGCTCAACCGGACCAAGTCGGTCGAGCTGTCATTCCTCGCCCTTGCCTGCGCCTACTCCCTGACCCTGCCCCTGAAGCGGACCGTCACCCTGGTCGACGCCGTCATCCTGGTCGCCGTCTTCGTCGCCTACACGCTGCGCATCTCCAAGGCGCCGGCCGAGGAGCCGCACCTGATCGGCCCGGCCGCCTACGTCGGCGCCCTGCCGCGCCGCCGCCGGCGGGCCACCGTCCTCGCCCTGTTCGGGTTCGCCGCCGTGGTCATCCTGCTCGTGGCCGAGCACTTCGCCGAGGCGCTGGTCGACACCGGTACCGAACTCGGCGTCAGCGAGTTCTTCCTGGTCCAGTGGCTCGCCCCGCTGGCCTCGGAGGCACCCGAGCTGCTGGTGGCCGGGTTGTACGCCTGGCGGCTGAAGACCGGCGAGGCGCTCACCACCCTGATCTCCTCCAAGGTCAACCAGTGGACGCTGCTCGTGGGCACCCTGCCGGTCGTGTTCGCGGTCGCGTCGTCGAGCCTGCACGGCCTGCCCATCCAGGCCCAGCAGCGCGAGGAGCTGCTGCTCACCGCCGCCCAGACCGTCTTCGCGGTGGCGGTCCTCACCAACCTCACGATGTCGGTGAAGGAGGCGGCCGCGATCTTCGGCCTGTTCTGGGCCCAGTTCATCATCGGCGCGGTCGTCCCGGCCTCGCTCCACGGCGTCGAGCTGATCGCGGTCTCGGTCGTCTACCTCCTGCTCGGCGCCATCCTGCTCGTCCGCAACCGGGCCGAGTTCCGCACCCGCCTCCGCGACGGCTTCCGTACCTCCTACGACCAGCTCGAAGAAGACAAGGAGCCGGCAGCCACCGCGAAGACCTCCTCGTAGATCCTGGTCCGCGGGGGGTCAGACCGGCCGAGGCGCACCCGGCTCCCCGGCGTCGGGGACTGGTGGGCGGTCGAGGGGCGAGGGCAGGCCGGTCAGGCTCGGCGGGTCGGACAGGGCGCCGGCGGGCTCCGCGGCGGTGGCGCGGTCGAGGGCGGGCACGGGCTCCCCGGGCTCGCAGAACAGGGCCATGCTGGCGGTGTAGCCGTGCACGAAGTTGCGCTTGCCGACCGGGCCGAGCTCGCCCTGGGCGAAGAACCCGGCCATCGGGGCCTGGCCGGTGGCGACCGCGACCCGCTGGGCGTCGTGGTCGGGCTCGCCGAAGAAGCGGCGACCCCGGCCGTTGCACGAGAACAGCAGCACGCCCTTGGGGTGCCAGCCGGTCACCGGACCGAGCAGCAGCTCGAGCTCCTCGCCGGCGGCGACCGCGTCCCTGACGTGGAACTGCAGGGTCTGCCCGAGCTCGACCTGGTCCCCGACCGCGATGGCGCCGGTCTCCTCGTCGGCACCGACCAGCCCGCGGATCAGGAAGTCGCCCCGGCCGAACTCGGCCTTGTGCTCGTCGATGACCTGGCCGACCTGCAGCCCGCCCCGGATGAGGGCCTGGTCGCGCTGGCTGAGCGTGGTCACGACCTGACGGAGACGCTCGATCGCGGGCTGGCCGCCCAGCTCGTGCACCACGTTCCCTTCGCCCCTGGTCACGGCGTACGGCGACCCGATCGGGCGGCAGCCCTGGCTCACCACCGTGCGCACCTCGACCGCCCCGGCCAGGGCGACGCCGACCGCCCCGCGGTCGACCACGTCGGTGCCGGACAGCAGGCGGTGCTCGCCGGGCCCGCTTCCCCCCGACGCCATCCCGCCGACCACGGGCAGGCCGGGCTGCTCCTCGTTCAGCCGTTCGAGGAACCGGTCGGCCGGGAAGGAGAACGGGTCGGCCAGGAGCACGACGGTGGCCTCCTCCTGCGGCGCGATGCTCGGCCACCCGGCGATGCCGTACCCGTCGGGCACCGCCACCACCTCGAGCGCGAACGGGCGCACGTCCACGCCGGGCAGCCGCGCCAGCCACAGGGCCAGGCCGGGGCTGCCTTCCAGCTCGCGGCCCTCGCCGATGACGCCCTCGGCGGTGCAGCCGACGATCGCCGAGGTGCCCAGGCGCTCGGAGAGGCTCAGGGCGATCCCGGACGCGGCCGCCGCGTGCTCGGTCGAGAAGAAGCAGACGGCCAGGTCCGGCGTGCCCTCGAGGGCGGCCACGGCCGCCGGGATGACCTCGTCGAGGGCTTGCTGGTGGTCTGGGGCGGTCGAGACGGCGGCGCCGAAGTGCAGCCTCATCACGTGTCCTCCGGTTGGGCCAAGGCGACCAGCGTACCCCTCCGGGCGCCGGTCAAGCCCCCGAGCCCACCCACTCGAAGTAGCCGCCGTTCGGGCGCAGCCAGTGCCCGCCCCAGGTGAAGCCGTGGCGGGCCATCACCCGCGCGAGCCTCGGGTCGGCGTTGGCCTTGCCGGGCGGGTTGGCGGCGACGTTGAGCGCGAGCGCGATCCCGAAGGCGCGCCTGGACAGCTCGGCGCCGCCGCCCCGGACCGGGCTGAAGCAGCCACCCCGGCGGCGGAAGTCGGCCACGTCGACCAGCTGCTGGAGGCGCAGCCGCTTCACCTCGGCCATGGCCGCGGTCAGGTGGGGGACGATCAGCTTGTGGCAGCGCACGGGGCCGAGCACGGGCACGACCGCGCGCACGATGTGCTCCCGCACCCAGCGGGGATCGGGCTCGGGACGGGCCAGGCTCCGCACCGCGAACTCGCCGAAGCGGAGCTTGACCAGGCCGAGCGGGAGCGCGCCGTCACCGGCCCGCAGGAAGGGCCGCTCCCCCGGGGCCCGGAAGCGCAGCGCCCGCCTGGGCACCAGGCGCCGGATGGCCGCCTCGAACCTGGGCCGGGAGCCGCGCGTCCGCAGCAGCAGGTAGGTGGTTCGTCGCAGCTTGAGCCGCTGGCCCAGGTCACGGTCGACCGCGACCTCGTAGCCGCCGATGACCCAGTCGGCCACCACGCCGGTCACCGGCAGGGTCCTGCCGTCGGCGAGCCGCAGCCGGCCACCGGTGCGCAGCCCACGAAGCCGGGCGCCGGTCTGGGAGAGCACCGCGCCCTTGCGGAGCATCCCCGAGAGCGGGCCCGCCGGCTTGCCCAGGGCGTCCGCGTAGGCATCCCGGTTGGCGGCCATCGCCTCGACCGGCACCACCGGGTAACCCGCCTTGCGGCTCTCGACCGCGAGCTGCCCGGTGCGCACGGCGGCGATCGCGGCGACCTGGGGCGAGTCCCGGATGCGCTTGACCTCGTCGGTGGAGAAGCCGCCGGAGGCCCAGACGAGCAGCTCGCCCTTGAACGCGACCGGACCGCGGGAGACGGCGTCGGCGAAGACCCCCTTGCCCGGGACCCCCGCGGCGGCCGCCACCTCGTCGGAGTGGACCGCGACCATCCTGGCGGTCGAGGCCGAGACGGCGGCGAGCAGGGCGATCACGGCCACCGCCCGTTGCTGCCTGGCCCGGGCCCGCATCACGACCCCCCTTCTCCGGCCTCCAGGGTAAACGGACGGCGCAGTTCGGGGCAGAGTTCACCCGAGGTGTTTACCTCCCCAAGACCTCACCAAGACCCGCCGACCCATTCCGAGCATTCCGTGGTCAGAATGCCGCCAGCAGCGCAGGGTCCTCGAGCAGGTCGCGCAGGTGGGCCAGGAACCGGGCGGCGTAGGCGCCGTCGACGATCCGGTGGTCGAACGAGACCGACGCGGTCATGAGCTGGCGGACGGCCAGCTCGCCGTCCACCACCCAGGGCCGGGGCGCGATCAGGCCCGTGGCCAGGATCGCGCACTCGGGCTTGTTGATGATCGGCGTGCCGGTCTCGACCCCGAACCCGCCCACGTTGGTGATCGTGATCGTCCCGCCCGACAGGTCCGACGGCGCGGCCTTGCGCTCGCGGGCGAGGCCGGTGAGGCGGGCCAGCTCGCTGGACAGCTCGAGGATGCCAAGCGTGTCGGCGTCCTTGATGTTGGGCACGAGGAGCCCGGTCGGCGTGTCGGTGGCGATGCCGAGGTTGACCCAGCCCTTGACGACGATCTCGCTGGCGGCGTCGTCCCAGGAGGAGTTCATCAGCGGGTACTGGCGCACGGCCGCGCAGAGCGCCTTGGCGATGACCGCGAGCGGCGTCAGCTTGACGCCGGCGGCCGCCGGCAGCGCCTTGAGGCGGGCTCGGAGCGCCATCAGGGCAGTCGCGTCGACGGTGAGGAACTCGGTCACGTGCGGGATGGAGAACTTCGACGCCACCATGGCGGCCGCGATCTGCTTGCGCGTGCCCCGGACCGGGATGCGCTCCTCGGCGCGGTCGCGCGGCGCGCGCGCGGCCGGCCACCTGCTCACCGCGGTGGGCGCGCCGGCCTCCCCGGCCAGACCCAGGTCGACGTCCTCCCCGGCCAGGGCCAGGTCGACGTCCTCACGGGTCACCCGGCCGTCCTTGCCCGTCCCGGTGAGCCGTGCGAGGTCGACGCCGCGGTCCCTGGCGTACTTGCGGACCGGCGGGGTCGCCTTGGGGCGACCGGGCTGGGCTCCAGGAGCGCGAGAGCCCGGCGGGGCGGTCGGGGTCGGGCCGCTCGGCGCGGCCGGCCCCCGCGAGGCCGGCCCGGCGGCCCGGCGCCGGCGCGCCTGCTGGCGCTCGCCCGGACCGACCAGGGTCGCCTGCTGCTCGGACCCCGGGCTGGCCTGCTGCTCCGGGACCGCTTCCGCCTCCGGGCCGGCCTCCGGCTCCGGGGTCGCCAAGCCGTTCAGGCCCGGCTCCCCCGCCGCGGCGGGCTCGCCCCCGGCCAGGCCCGGCTCCCCCGCCGCGGCGGGCTCGCCCCGGGCCAGGCCGCGTGCTGCCTGGTCCGCCGGTGCGCCACCGGTGTCGACGCTCAGCAGCGGCGCGCCCACGTCGAGGGTCTCCCCCTCGGCTGCGTGGAGCTTGGTGACCGTGCCCGCGTAGGGGGACGGGACCTCCACCACCGCCTTGGCCGTCTCCACCTCGACGATGGGCTGGTTGAGCACGATCGTGTCGCCCTCGGCGACCAGCCAGCGCACCACCTCGCCGTCGGTCAGCCCCTCCCCGAGGTCGGGGAGCCTGAAGTCGCGCTCGGGCACCGCGCCTCCTCCCTCTAGAAGTCCAGGGACCGCTGGACGGTCCACAGGACCCGGTCGACCCCGGGCAGGTGGGCCTCCTCCAGCTTGGCCGGCGGGTAGGGGATGTCCAGGCCGGTGCAGCGCAGCACGGGCGCCTCGAGGGACAAGAAGGCCTGCTCGGTCACGCGGGCCGCGATCTCGGCGCCCATGCCGAGGAACTCGGGGGCCTCGTGCACGACCACCATGCGGCCGGTCCGCTCCACCGAGGCGACCAGCGCCTCCTCGTCCAGGGGGACCAGGCTGCGCAGGTCGATCACCTCGAGCGAGGCCAGCCCGTCCTCGGCGGCCGCGGTGGCCGTGTCCATCGCGACCTTCACCATCGGCCCGTAGGCGACCAGGGTCAGGTCGGAGCCCTCGCGCAGCACCCGGGCCCGGCCGATCGGCTCGGTGGTGACCGGCAGGTCGAGCTCCTGCTTGAGCCAGTAGCGCCGCTTCGGCTCCAGGAAGATCACCGGGTCCTCGGCGTCGATCGACTGGCGCAGCAGGGAGTAGGCGTCAGCGGGCGACGAGGGGGTCACCACCTTCAGGCCGGCCGTGTGCGCGTAGTAGGTCTCCGGGCTCTCCGAGTGGTGCTCGACCGCGCCGATCCCGCCTCCGTAGGGGATCCGGCAGACCACCGGCATGGCCTGGGTGCCCCTGGAACGGTTCCGGTACTTTGCCAGGTGGCTGATGACCTGGTCCAGGGCCGGGTAGCTGAAGCCGTCGAACTGCATCTCGGGCACCGGCCGGTAGCCGCGCATGGCCAGCCCGATGGAGATCCCCATGATGGCGGACTCGGCCAGCGGGGTGTCCATCACCCGGTGCTCGCCGAAGTCCTTCTGCAGCCCGTCGGTGATCCGGAAGACGCCGCCGAGGGTGCCGACGTCCTCGCCGAGCAGCACGACCCGGTCGTCGGCCTCCATCGCGTCCCGCATGGCGGTGTTCAGCGCCTTGGCCATCGTGACCGACGCCATCGCTAGCCCTCCTCTCCGCCCGCGAACTGGGCCTCGAACTCCTCGAGCCGGCGCCACTGCCGCAGCAGGGTCGCGGGAGGCTCCGCGTAGACGTGGTCGACCATGTCGGACAGGGCCGGGCGGGGCATCTCCTCCACCGCCCGCCGGATCCGCGCCGCGGTGGCGTCGGCGTCCTCCTGGGCGCGGCGCTCGACCTCCTCGGACCAGAGGCCGGCCTTCTCGAGGAACGACCGGTACCGCCCGATCGGCTCCCTGGCCGTCCACATGTCCAGCTCGTCCTTGGTGCGGTAGCGGGTCGGGTCGTCGGTGGTGGTGTGGGCCCCGAGCCGGTAGGTGAGGGCCTCGATCAGGGTCGGGCCGCTGCCGTCCCTGGCCCGGCCGGCGGCCGCCTTGGTCACCGCGTAGACCGCGAGGACGTCGTTGCCGTCGACCTGCACGCCGGGGAAGCCGAACCCGGCAGCGCGACGGTAGACGGGCGCGGCCATCTGCTTGGCCAGCGGCACCGAGATCGCCCACTGGTTGTTCTGGCAGAAGAACACCACCGGCGCCGAGTTCACCGCCGCGAAGTTGAACGCCTCGTTGGTGTCGCCCTCGGAGGTGGCGCCGTCGCCGAAGTAGGCGACCGCGCACAGCTCGGCGCCGTCCCACTTGGCCCCGATGGCGTAGCCGACCGCGTGCAGGGCCTGGGTGCCGATCGGGATCGAGTAGCAGGCGAAGTTGCGCTCCTTGGGGTCCCAGCCGGACAGGCTCGTGCCACGGTAGAGCTGGAGCACCCTGACGACGTCCATGCCGCGGACGTAGGCGACGCCGTGCTCCCGGTAGGAGGGGAAGACGAAGTCGTCCGGGCCGAGGGCGGCCGCGCTGCCCACCTGGGCCGCCTCCTGCCCCAGGCAGGGCGCCCAGATGCCGAGCTGGCCCTGGCGCTGGAGGTTGGTCCCCTCGGTGTCGATCCGGCGGACCACGACCAGCTTGCGGTACAGGTCGCGCAGCTCGTCGTCGGAGAGGTCGATCTTGTAGGTCTGGTGCTCGATGAGCGTGCCGTCCTCGGCGAGCAGCCGGACCTGCTCGTCAGTCTGGTCCATACCCTCAACTCCCGCGTCCAGTCCGCCGCTTGCGGACGCTCCGCCTCGCGACCGGGTGGCGGCCGGCGAGGCCGCCGTCGCGCCGGTTGCGCGGGTCTGGTGGACGAGCGCCCCGGCACGGCCGGGCAGCGCCCCCGTGCCGGAGCCGGAGCCGGGCGCTCCGGGCGGGCAGCGGTGCCCAGCATGATCCTACCCATATCTTCGGTCGGATACGTTGGGAGCGGAGGTTGCCGGGGAGTCGGCGAGCCGCGGTCCTCGTTCGAGGTGGGGGGAGCTCGCTCCCCCCACGGCCCCCCAAGAGCGCCTGTGCCATGGCCCGGGGGATCCCGCCGCCGCCTCGGCCCCCGCCAGCGCCTGTGCCACCATGCCTAGCTGGTGGGGGCGTTCTCCTCGTCGCGGCCGAGCGAGCCGAGCTCAGCGATGTCGCGCGGGAAGGCGAGGGCGATCGTCCAGTCGAGCATGACCCGGAGGCGGCGGCCCCAGGTGGGCATCGCCGCCAGGTGGTAGGTGCGGGTCACGAACCAGCCGGCGAAGCCCGAGAGCGGGACGCCGAGGGCCCGGCCGACGCCCTTGTACTCGCCCAGGTTGACGAGCAGGCCCAGGCCCTTGAACCGGAACGGCTGGGCGTGCCCCTCGCCGAGGGAGGCGGCGAGGTTGGCGGCGCACGCCTTGGCTTCGCGGAGGGCGTGCTGGGCGGTGGGCGGCGCGAAGCCGCCGGGCGCGGCCCGGTCGGGCACGCGGGCGCTGTCGCCGAGGGCGAAGACGTCCTCGCGGCCGTGGACGCGCAGGTACTCGTCGACCACCAGCCGGCCCTTGTCGTCGGCGGGCAGGCCGATCCTGGCCAGCATCGGGTGGGGGGTCACCCCCGCGGTCCACACGAAGGTCCGGGTCGGGATGTCGTCGCCGTCGGACAGGCGCACCCAGTCGGGCCCGACCTCCTTCACCTGGGTCTCGAGCCGGACCTCGATGCCGCGCTCGCGCAGGGTGCGCAGGGCGATCCGGCTGAGGTCCCTGCCCAGCTCGGGCATGATCTGGGGCGCCGCGTCCACCAGGATCCAGCGGATGTCCCTGGGCCGCAGGCCCGGGTAGGCCTTGAGGGCGCGGGTGGTGAGCGACTGCAGCTCGCCGACCAGCTCGGTTCCGGCGTAGCCGGCGCCGACCACGACGAACGTGCAGCGCGTGCGGCGCTCGTCGGCGTCGTCGGTGGCGTCGGCCAGCTCGAGCTGCTGGAGGACGTGGTTGCGCAGGTAGATGCCTTCGGGGAGGGTCTTGAAGCCGCGGGCGTGCTCGCGCAGGCCCGGGATCGGCAGGAGCCGTGAGACCGAGCCGGGGGCCAGGATCAGGTAGTCCCAGGCGAAGGCACGCTGCTCGCCCTCGGGCGGCTTGACCTCGCAGGTGCGCTTGTCGACGTCGATCCCGGTCACCTTGCCGACGATGAGCCGGGTGCGGCGCAGCACCCGGCGCAGCGGCACCACCACGTGCCTGGGCTCGATCGTGCCGGAGGCGGCCTCGGGCAGCAGCGGCGTGTAGAGCATGAAGTTCTCGGGGTTGACGAGCACGATCTCGGCCATGCCGGCGGGCAGTTGCTTCTCGAGGCCGCGGGCGGCGTACATGCCCCCGAACCCGCCGCCGACCACCAGGATCCGCTTGCGGCCGCTCATGGACGCTCCCTGTCTGACGCTCCCTGTCTCAGGTGCGCTGGGCCCGGTCGGGCGGCACCATCGTGCCAGTCCGGGTTGCCCCGCGCGCGCCCGGCAAACCCGGTCGACCGGGGAACAGGGCGGCGACTCGCCGCCTCACACGTTGGTCGGGCAGAGGGCGGCGACTCGCCACCCGCATCACAAGGGCCGGAACCTGGCAAGGTTCCGGCCCTTGCGGGTGCCGCCCGGGGGGAGGCGGCGCTTCCGATCGCCTCTAGGAGTGAGTCGAGCGTACCTATGGCGATGACAGGCCCGAAGCTACTGCGGCGTCCCCTTCCGTGACATCACAGAAATTACGGAGATGCGACTACCGGTGTTAGCTAGCCCGTCGCTCACGAAACCCCAGGTCAGGCCATCAATGGTGACTAGACAGGGCTACTGGGCCGCTGCATCGAGGGGCTTTTCGGATCGCACCGATGGTGGTACACAGGACCATCCAGTTCTGGCCCTGCCAGCGCCCGAGGCGGGCGCGGGCACCGGACGAGGAGGACAGCCTGTGGCGACACCAACGGAAACCGAGGTGGTCCAAGAGCCCATGTCAGGGGGCCTGCAGCGGCTTTCCTTCCTTGACGCGGGCGGACGCCCCGTTTCCAGGGAGCGCGCGTCGATCGCGCTGATCCGAGACTTCGACGACCGCGGGAACGTGATCTCGCTCATGACCGAGCGCCTCTCGCACTAGTCCTTACGAACTACCAATCGATATCCCCGAGGGACGGCCACCGGCCGTCCCTCTTCCCTGTGTGCGTACAATGCGCCGTCCCGACGGCAAGGGAGGAGCCCGGCTGTGCTCGTCGACGGCAAGCGACTGCTGATCACCGGGGTGCTGACCCCGGGCTCGATCGCCTACGCGGTGGCCCGCGAGGCCCTCGACAACGGCGCCGAGGTGGTCCTGACCGGCTTCGGCCGTACCCGCTCGCTGACCGAGCGCACGGCCAGACGGCTGCCCCGCGAGGTCGACGTCCTGGAGCTCGACGCCAGCAAGCCCGAGGACGTGGCCGCGGTCGCCGACGACCTGGCCAGGCGCTGGGGCCGGGTCGACGGCGTGCTGCACGCGATCGGCTTCGCCCCGGCCGACGCCCTGGGCGGCAACTTCCTGAACACGCCGTTCGAGTCGGCCGCGACCGCCTTCCAGGTGTCCGCCTTCTCGCTCAAGACCCTCACGGTCGGCCTGCTCCCAGTGCTCGAGGACCACGACGCCTCCGTGGTCACCCTCGACTTCGACGCCCGGGTGGCCTGGCCGGTGTACGACTGGATGGGGGTGAGCAAGGCCGCCCTCGAGTCCGTCACCCGCTACTTGGCCCGCGACCTCGGCGTCAGGCGCATCCGGGTGAACGCGATCAGCGCCGGGCCGATCCGCACCATGGCGGCCAAGGGCATCCCGGGGTTCAACCTGTTCGCCGACGTCTGGTCGAAGCGGGCCCCGCTCGGCTGGGACGTGACCGACCCGACCAACGTGGCCCGGGCGACCCTGTGGCTGCTGTCGGACTGGTCCCGGGGGGTCTCCGGCGAGCTGGTCCACGTCGACGGCGGCTTCCACGCCATGGGTGCCGACCTCATGTCCCCCGACGAGCAGGCCAGGGCCGCCGCCGAGGAGGAGCGGGCGTAGCCCGGTCCGGGCACGGCTATCCTGTGCGCAGGGCGGGCGGGTTCGACGAGGCGGTCTGGGAGCTGGTGCGCCGGGTCCCGCCCGGGCGGGCGACCACCTACGGCCAGGTGGCGGAGGCGTACTACGGGGTCCGCAAGGGTGCGCGCGGGGTCGGTCAGGCGATCGCCCGCTGCCCCGACGACGTCCCCTGGTGGCGGGTGGTGCAGGCCGACGGCGCCATGAAGGCGGCCCCCGGCGGCGACGAGCAGTGCGCCCGCCTCCGGGAGGAGGGCGTGGCGCTGACCTTGGACGGGCGGGTCGACTGGACCATGACCGGCCCCTGGTCCCCGGCGCAGCGCGGGCCCCGTGGCGGTGCCGTGCGACCCACGGACTAACCTTCCACCCGAGGTCGAGACTCGATAAGCCTTGGGCGCGCTCGCGTGAGATGATACGGTAGCCGATGCCGTGCCACTGCGGTGTCGAGGCTGGCAGCCTCTGCCGCTTACCTCGGGATGCGATCCATCCGAGATTCCTGGTGCAAACAGGAATAGAGTTTGCGAACATGGGTGTTGGCAAAACAGAAGACGTGGTGTGCTACAAGCTGTGCAGTCAAGGAGTGCAGTCAAGGAGTGCAGTCAAGGAGTGAGATGAAGGACCACGACCAGCTACTCGATCTGCAGACGACGGACTCGTTCCGTCTGTACCTCGACGAGGTCGGTCGGCATCCCCTCCTCACCAAGGACGATGAGGTCGAGCTGTCCCAGGCGTTCGAAGCTGGCCAGGCTGCCCAGGCCGCGCTGAGCGAGCTTCCCGCCGACGACCCGCGCCGCCCCGAGCTCGAGGCCGAGGCGGAGCGTGGTGAGCGTGCCCGGCGCAAGATGATCGAGTCGAACCTCCGGCTCGTGGTGTCGATCGCCCGGCGCTTCTCGGCAACGGGCCTGCCGCTCGGCGACCTCGTCCAGGAGGGGAACCTCGGCCTGCTCCGCGCTGTCGAGAAGTTCGACTGGCGCAAGGGCTTCAAGTTCTCGACCTACGCGACCTGGTGGATCCGTCAGGCCATCGCCAGAGGGGCGGCCGACCGTGGCGCCCGCGCGATCCGCCTGCCCGTGCACGTCGACGAGCAGGTCGGCCGGCTGCGCCGCACCCAGACCCGGCTGCACGAGACGCTGGGTCGCGAGCCGAGCGACGAGGAGCTCGCCGACGAGCTCGACATGCCGGTCGAGAAGGTCCACCGCCTCAAGGACACCGCCCAGGCGATCACCTCGCTGGACACCCCGATCGGCGACGACGGTGCCGCCCTGCAGGACTTCCTGGAGGACGACTCGGCCATCGGCCCCGACGAGCTGGCCGTCGAGGCGGTCGGCCGGGAGGCCCTCGAGCAGGTGCTCGGCGCCCTGCCCGACCGCGAGCGGCAGGTGCTGATCCTGCGCTTCGGGCTCGACTCGGGCACCCCCCGCACACTCGAGGAGGTCGGCGCGGTCATGGGCTTCAGCCGGGAGCGTGCCCGCCAGGTCGAGCGTGACGCCCTGGCGTGCCTGCGCAGCCCGGAGATCCGGGCTCGTCTCGAGGACCTCGTCGCCGCCTAGCAGCCGCACCGTACCGCCGACCGTCGCACAGGGCCCACGCTCCCCAGCGTGGGCCTTCGGCACGCAGATGTCAGGGGAGCAGCATGAGCCGTTTCGCCATCACCTTCGACTACCTCTGCCCGTTCGCCCGCATCGCCAACGAGATCGTCGTCCGGGCCCAGGAGGACGGCGGCCCGGTCCACGAGGTCGAATGGCGCGCGTTCTCGCTCTCCCAGGTCCACCTGGAAGAGGGGGCCGCGCCGGTCTGGGAGACCGACCCGCCCCCTTCCGGCGTGCTCGCCCTGCAGTGGGGGCTCGCCGTCCGCGACCAGTTCCCCGAGCGGTTCCAAGCCGCCCACCTCGCGATCTTCTCGGCCCGGCACGACCAGGGCCGCGACGTCAACGACCCCGAGGTGGTCCGCGCCGCGGTCGCCTCGGCCGGGCTCGACCCCCGGGAGGTCGCCCGGGCGGTGGCAGCGGGCCACCCGGCCAAGGCCCTGGCCGACGACCACACCTGGGGCGTGGAGGAGCACCGGGTGTTCGGCGTGCCCACCTTCGTCGCCGGCGACCGTGCCGTCTTCGTGCGCCTGATGCAGCGGCCCGAGACGCAGCGCTCGGCCCGGGCCACACTGGACCGGATCCTCGACATGGTCACCGGCTGGACCGACCTGAACGAGTTCAAGGCGACCCGGATCCCCCGCTGATGGGCGGCAGCGGGTGGGTCGAGAACGTCACCTGCGCCGGCGTCGCCCACGGCGGCGAGGCAGTCGCCCGGCTGGCCGACGGCCGGGCCGTGTTCATCCCCTACGCCATCCCCGGGGAGCGCGTGCGCGTCCGGGTCACCGAGGTGCGCCCCCGGTTCGCCCGCGCCGAGCTGGTCGAGGTGCTCGAGCCGAGCCCCGACCGGGTCGAGCCCCCCTGTCCCCACTTCGGGCCTGGCCGCTGCGGCGGCTGCGCCTGGCAGCACATCCGCCCGGCCGTGCAGGCCGAGCTGAAGGCGCGCCTGGTCCGCGAGCAGCTCGCGCACGTCGGCGGCCTGGACGCCGTGCCGGTCCGTCCCAGCCTGCGGCCGGAGGCGCCCGGCCAGCCGGAGGGGTTCGGCTACCGTGAGCGGGCCACCCTGACCGCCGGCGCCGACGGCCGGCTCGGCTTCCTCCGGGCTGCCAGCCACGAGGTCCACCCGGTCGACCGCTGCCCACTGCTCGCCCTGCCGCTCCAGGAGCTGCCCGGCCGGCTCGGCCGCCACCCGGCCGGCAGCCGCGTCAGGCTCAGGCACGGCGTGCGCGACGAGCGGCTGGCCGTGCTGGAGGCGGCCAAGTCGAAGCGGGCCGGCGCCCCGCCGGTCGAGGGGCTCGCCTGGGCCGCGGTGCAGGCCAACGGCAAGGTGCGTGACGGCGAGGGCCCCCCCTTCGTGACCGAGCGGGTGGCCGGCACCGAGTTCCACGTCAGCGCCGCGAGCTTCTTCCAGGTTCACCGTGAAGGCGCGGACCTGCTGGTCGAGCTGGTCGGGGAGGCGCTCGCCCCCGGACCCTCCGACCTGCTGGTCGACCTGTACGCCGGGGTGGGCCTGTTCGCCGCCACGGTCGGCAGGCGCGCCGGCCGGGTGCTCGCGGTCGAGTCGTGGAAGCCGGCCGCCCGCGACGCCGAGCGCAACCTCTCCGGCCACCCCCATGCCCGCGTGATCGCCGACGACGCCGTCCGCGGGCTCAAGGGGCTCCACGCGGCCGACCTGGTCGTGCTCGACCCGCCCCGCGCCGGCGCCGGCGCGGCCGCCGTGCGCCGCATCGCCCGCCTCTCCCCCCGGGCCGTAGCCCTCGTGTCCTGCGACCCCGCCGCCCTGGCCAGGGACGTGCGCGCCTTCGTCGACGAGGGCTACCACCCCGCCTGGGTCCAGCCCGTCGACCTCTTCCCCCAGACCGCCCACGTCGA